>JAEWHY010000435.1 GCA_023387555.1 Pseudomonadota bacterium | reverse complement strand
GAGCCTGAACGCCGGCTCCACGGCTACTTCTTCTCCATGACGCATTGCAAAGGATGGTGATGTTTTCGGGCAAAGTCCATCACCTGTGTCACTTTTGTTTCCGCGACCTCGTAAGTATAGATGCCACATTCCCCGATCCCGTGATGGTGCACGTGCAGCATGATCTGGGTCGCGGCTTCACGATCCTTGTTGAAGAAGCGCTCGAGCACATGCACGACGAATTCCATCGGCGTGTAGTCGTCGTTCAGCAGCAGCACGCGATACATGCTCGGCCGCTTGGTCTGCGGCCGCGTCTTGGTGATGACCGCCGTGCTCGGCCCGTTGGAATCCTGCCGCTTCTTGCGGTCATCGTCCGCCATCCGCGGATCGCTCCTTGATCCGGACATCAGGCCAAAACGGGTAGCGGGCATCGCACATTCGGGCATTCGCAGAACTTCGCGCGTCAAGGTCAGTCAGGTCGGGGCCGTCACAGCCATACGCACTATAATAATGCGGCAGCAAGCGCTGTGCCAGACCGGCGGAAACAGGCGGCCGCCACAAAAACGCAAGGCCGACAAACCATTGGACAACACCCGGCGCAACCGCAGATCGCCCATGATCTGGGCAAATACGGACAATTGACGGCATCGCGCGGGAAAATCGTCCCAAAGCCCAGGATCTCATCTCAATTCTGCGGGAACGGGATGGTTCGCCCGATCGCTTCGCCGATTTTCCACATGCCGTGCCCGCACAGATTGGAGGGTCTTAAAACCGAGAGGTCGACGAGTCTCAGGGCAGCGACCCGCTGTGGCGAACCCACGGCCCGCCGGCCCGAGGCACGGCGTCCTGACCCTCCGGCATCTGGCGTCGCTCTCATGGCCCTGCCCCCCGGTCCCGGAGTGCAAAACCCTCAACTGACAGGCGACCGGCGCGGCATGGTTAACGAACCGTGGATCGGATCGTTCGAATGCACCCCCCCTCGTTGACGCCTGCTTCATCCTGCGAGGACGAATGACGCGGCAGCGCCGCGAACCTCAGAAAAACGGGTGGGCAAATTTACCGCAGCTTGACTGACGGCGATCAAGCTCCACGCGCCATCGTCACCAGGTGATCGCCATGATCGACAGCGCTGACATTCTGATCCGTGCCCGCAAGCTCCTGTCCCGGTTCGCCCGCGCCAGCGGCGGCAACGTCGCCATGACCTTCGCGCTCGCGACGCTGCCGGTCATCGGCGGGGTCGGCGCCGCGGTCGACTACAGCCGCGCCAATTCAGCGAAAGCCTCACTGCAGGCGGCGATCGATGCAGCCGGGCTGATCCTGTCGAAGGACGCGCAGACCCTCAGCCAGGCCCAGCTCGACCTTCGGGCCGACGCACTGGTCCGGGGCAATCTCAATCACCCGGGCATATCCAATCTCAAGGTCGTGCCGGTCTTCGCGACGGTGGACAGCGGCAGCTTCTCTCTCAAGCTGTCCGCCGACGCGCAGGTTCCCACGAGTTTCACCGCGATGTGGCAACCGACGCTGGCGGTCGGCGCGCGGACCGAAGTGGTATGGGGCATGAAGCGGCTCGAGCTCGTGCTCGCGCTCGACAACACCGGGTCGATGTCGTCGTCCAACAAGATGAACCAGCTCAAGCTTGCGGCGAAGGATCTGCTGAAGACGCTGCAGGATGCGGCGAAAAAGCCGGACGACATCAAGGTCGGCATCGTTCCGTTCGCGACCGACGTCAACATTGGCAGAGAGAATGTCTACATGGACTGGGTCCGCTGGGACGAATGGGAGGATGCCAACGGATCGTGCAGCAGCTCGAGCTACAAGACAAAATCGAGCTGCGAGAAAAACAAACGGACCTGGACCGTCGCCAACAAGAAGAACTGGAACGGCTGCGTGTGGGACCGCGACAAGGACTATGACGTCACCAACACCTCGCCAAGCATCACCGACAAGCCGACGATGTATTACGCGCATCAAGCCGAGGCCTGCCCGGCTTCCATGTTACAACTCACCAATGGTTGGAGCACACTTAACAATAAAATCGAAGAGATGACCCCGAAAGGCAACACCAATGTGACCATCGGGCTGCAGATGGCGTTCCAGATGCTGTCGCCGGTTTCCCCGTTCAATGCCGCTGCACCAAAGAACGACCTCGACAAGGTCATCATCCTTTTGACCGACGGCGACAACACGGAGAGCCACTGGTCGACCAGCCAGAAGTCGATCGATGACCGCACCAGGCGCGCCTGCAACAACGTCAAGGCGGCGAACATCAAGCTCTATACGGTGCGCGTGATCAACGGCAACGCGACCCTGCTGCGGGACTGCGCGACGAAGTCGGACATGTATTACGACGTCCAGAATGCGTCGCAGCTGTCCGCCGTGTTTTCGACGATCGCCAAGAACCTCGCCAACCTGCGCCTCGTGAAATAGGCCAGCTGCTGCGCCGTAAATGGCGCGGCCAAACAAAAAGCCCGGCTGAAACAGCCGGGCTTGAACTGTCGGGATCGCCGGCGATTACTTGCCCGGCGTCACCTTGGCGAGATAGCCCTCGTAGGGCTTGTAGGCTTCCTTGGCGAGATCGACATAAAGCTCGCCGATCTTGGAGGCCTGGGAGACGAAGCCCTCATAGGCACCCTTCAGGTAAGCCTGCTGGATCTCGACCGCCTTATCGACCGACTTCGCGCCGAACAGCTTTTCGAGCGCGGCGGTGCCGTCCTCGAAAGCCTTCTTGCTGTAGTCGACGCTCTCGACCGCGATCGCCTGCACGCCCTTGGACAGGGTGCTGAAGGCATTCATGCTGGCGTCCACGGACTCTTTGCTGAATTTCTGGAACTCGTCGAAGGTCTTGGCATCGAAGCTGTTCATGTCAGTTGCCCTTTGCGCCGGCCCGCAAGGACCGTTGTCCACGACTCGGCCATCCTCGGCCTCACGGAACCATTTATGTTGCAATGCACAAAAGATCAAGCCCGGATTTTTGCACTGCATATAAAAACGTTAACCATTGGATTTTATTAACTTTTTAGCAACGCCACGCTCCTACCTTGATTGACAGTGGATTATCGGCCGCGCCCGGCGCCCTGCCGGGATCGTTCGACCGCCTTGGGGGAATAATCGAGGCGCTGTCGGTGCCTCAACAAGCGGGAACGGGTTGACCATGTTTCGCGTATCGACCGGAGCCTCGCTTGGGCTGCGTAGCGGTGTCGCCGTTGTAGCCCTCGCCGTCGCTGCATTGTCCTTGTCCGTCACTGACGCTGACGCCCGCAGCAAGCGCAAATCCGTCAAACGCAGCGTCGCCGCGACCTCGATCGCCGATCCGCGCTATGCGGACATCGTGGTCGACGCCAATACCGGTGACGTCCTGCATTCGACCAATCCGGATGCGATCCGCCATCCGGCGTCGCTGACCAAGATCATGACCCTCTACATGCTGTTCGAGCGGCTGGAATCCGGCCGGATCAAGCTCGATACGCAGATGGAGGTCTCGGCCCATGCCGCGAGCCAGGCGCCGACCAAGCTTGGCGTCCGGCCCGGACAGACCCTGATGGTCGAGGACGCGATCAAGGCGCTGGTGACCAAATCCGCCAACGACGCGGCCGTGGTCGTCGCCGAACATCTCGCCGGGTCGGAAACCGAGTTCGCGCGCCAGATGACGCGCAAGGCGCGCGCACTGCGGATGTCGCGGACCGTCTACCGCAATGCTTCCGGATTGCCAGACCCGGCACAGGTCACCACGGCGCGCGATCAGGCCCTGCTCGGCCTCGCGATCCAGGACCGCTTCCCGCGCTATTATCGCTATTTCGCCACCCAGAGCTTCGCCTATCGCGGCGTCCGCATGTCGAACCACAACCGGCTGCTCGGACGGGTGCCCGGCGTGCACGGCATCAAGACCGGCTACATCCGCGCCTCGGGCTTCAATCTCGTCAGCGCGGTCGAACGCGGCGACCGCCGGATCGTGGCGGTGGTGCTCGGCGGGACCTCGGCCGGCGCGCGCGATGCGAAGATGCGCGGCCTGATCGAACAGAAAATCACCCTCGCCTCGGTCAAGCGCACGGCGCCGAAGATCGTGGAAGTCGCCGACGCCTCTGCTCCCGCGCCGCAACCGCGCCCCGAGCCGCAGGCCCGTCCGGAACCGGAGGTCCAGCCGCGACCCGAGCCAGTAGCGCGCACCGAAAGGCCGGCTCGTCCAGAGAGGCCGGTTCGCGTGGCCGCCGCGAGCGCGCCGATCCCGGTCGCCCTGCCGACCCCGCGCCCTGACGTGCGCGTCGTCGAAGTGCAGCCGGCAGCCGTACAGGCCGAAACGCCGGTGCCCGGTTCGACCGAGCCGATCCGGCCGCATCTGGTCAGGACCTTTGCGGTCCGGGCCGGGACCGCGAAGTCGGTCGAGTCCATGTCGCTACTCTCGCCGGAACCGATCGCGGTGCGCAGCCCCATGACCGCCATGACCACGGCGTCCGCCGGCACCGAAGGTCGCGGTGCCGCTACGGATAGCCTCCCGCCGCCGCCGCCCGGCGCACGGCCGGGTGTGCTCGGCGTCCTCAGCTCAAAGGATCTGGCGCAGCCGCCGATGCAACCAACCCGCACCGCATCGGTCGCGCCGATCGCACCGGCCGCACCTGTGACTGCTGTCACCGCACCTGCGGCCGCAGCGGAGCGGTCCGCTGCCTCGGGCTTCACCGTCGCCGACCGCAAGCCGCGCAGCAGCGGCTGGATCATCCAGGTCGGCGCCTTCGAGGCGCGCGACGAAGCCCGCGAGAAACTTGCCGACGCGAAATCCCGCGCCGGTAACCTTCTGAAAGGAGCTGAGCCTTATACTGAGGTCTTCTCGCGTGGCGACAAGCGCTTCTACCGTGCGCGCTTCGCGGGACTGAAAGAGAGCGATGCCGAACGCGCCTGCCGCGAATTGAAGAAGAGCAGGATCGCCTGTTTCACGTCCAGGAACTGATGTTGGTCTGACCGAACTTCGTTGAGTTGCGTTGAGTGGGGACTACCGATGGCGTTTGAGAAGAAGATCCTTGGCCTGATTGACCCGCGCCGCGAGATACGTCGAGCCCCCCTGGTCGGGATGGAGTTTCTTCATCAGCGCGCGATGCGCACGCCCGATGTCCGCGGCGCTCGCCCCCGGCTGCACGCCAAGGATCTGATAAGCCTCCTCTTCGGTCATTTTTCCGCTGTTGACGTCAGCCGCCCCCGCTGCCGAACCCGCATCCGCGTGTTCACGCCAGGTGGGCTCCCGGCGGTCAAGATACGCCATCAATAGCGCCCGGCTTTCCTCGTCGACCTCCGGCAACAGCGACATCAGCGCCGCCACATCCAGCGCCTCGAGCGTCACGCCCTCCATACGGCCCTTGAGGATGCGTCCGCTCATCGCGCCGGTGTCGTGGTCGAGCTCCATCTCGACATAGTCCGAACGGACTTGCGAGGTCTGGCCGGTCGACCTGTTCATGCGCTTGCCGAGGCTCGCCATCCCCGGAACCCATCCGAGCAACGACAATCCGGCAAAGCCCAGCGGCACCGCGAGGCCGAACTGCCCGCGTACCGTCAGAAAGGCCGCACCCGCCAGCGCCGCGATGCCGCCGCTCTTGCGCACCACCTGCGCGGCCACCTTGGGATCGACGCGCGCAAAGCCGTAGAGACCCCACACCGCGACGAGCAGCACGATAACGCCAAGAATAACAGGACCCATTTTCCAGTTCGTCCGCGATCAGGTCATCTGCCGTAGCAGCTTTTGCGCGCCGGCGCTGCGCCGGGCGGAAAGATCGGTCAGCGCCTTCATGCCGCCGGCGGCGTACGCGGCGGCCGCGCGCAACAGCTCGGCGAGTTCCTGGGCCGCACCGGACGAGAACCGGCAATAGGCGCCGCGGCTCAGCCGCGCGATTTCCCGGAACGCCTTCTCAGCGATCGGGTCAGCGCCTTCCTGGAACATGAAGGTCGGCACGCCGACGATGCCCAGCTCGCCGGCGATCGCACAGAGATCGTCGATCGGCTCCTCCATGGCGTCGCCGACATAGACCAGCGCCTGCACCTTGCGCTTTTCGGTCTCCTTGCGGACATGCTTGAGCACCCGGCCAATCTGGGTGTGGCCGCCGCGGCAGTCGATCCGCTCCATCAGCGCACCGAGGCGCTCCGGCTGCGCCACCCAGTCTGACGCCCGGCATTCACCGAGGCCGCGGAAATAGACGAGCTGCACGTCGAGGCCGCCGATTCTGGCCGCTTCCTCGAACATCTGCGCCTGCAACTGGCAGGCCGCGTCCCAGGTCGGCTGCCGGCTCATGGTGGCGTCGAGCGCAAACACCAGACGCCCGCGCTGGCCGGCCAGCGTGGCGGGCGCCATATCGCGGACCTTGGCGAGGAAGGCGTCGATTTCCGCTCGCGACGCCACCGGCTTGCCGGTGTCGGTCCTGGTCACTCTGGTCTCGGGACGATCCTTGCTCATCCAGCCTCTGTCCGGTCCTCAAGGGGCCTGATCCGACTCTGCGCCTTCGATATATAGGATATAGGGCATCGGCGGCGCATTGCGCGCAACCGCACCGCGACACCACGGCGCGGCGCCAAAATTCCCGAACAAAATCAATATCGGAAAATCACCGAGGGGCGAAACCTGCCCCGCACGGCGCGGCGGAGGCAGCGCTCAGTCCAAGAGGTCGTGGACGTCCAGCGGCTTGTGCGCCGAATTGAACCATTCGGCGCGCGCCGCGGCCCGGCGCCGGCCCTTTTCGTCGATCGGCAGCATCAGCGCCCGGAGCAATCCCTGAACCTCCTCGCGGGCGGTGACATGCGACATGTTCGGGCGGGTGCCGAGCGTCGTCTCGTTGATGTCGTCTAGCGCGGTGAGCCCGCGCGGGAAGAACTCGCGGTAGACGACGCGCTCTGAGAACCCGTCGGTGGCCCGGAACCCGAGTTGCAGGCCGAGCGACTGCAGGCCCTCGTACAGCAACCGCTTGTTGCGTGACCCCAGCGTGGAGAGCCGGTTGCGGACCACGATCCAGTCGGCCGCCTCCTGATCGACCTTGCGACGCTGACGCCGCGCGTCGCGCACCATTTCGGAATAATGGCTGGTGCCGGTCAGCGCATAGGTCTGCGGATCGACGGTGCCGAGCACATCGAAGTCGACGAAGCTGTCATTGAGCGGGGTAATGAGGGTGTCGGCCATCGCATGCGCAAGGCGCATCAAATAGCAGTCCGAACCCGGCGTATCGATGATGACGAAATCATGGGTGTGTTCGACAGATCCGATGGTCTCGGCGAATGCGGTGAACTCGGCATTCTCGTTCTCGTCGTTGCGCAGGCCCTCGGC
>JAEWHY010000229.1 GCA_023387555.1 Pseudomonadota bacterium | reverse complement strand
CCATTACGGCGTCGAGGACTGCTGCGTCTTTGTCAGCGGATACGCCACCAATCTCGGCGTGATCGGTCAGATTCTGGGCCCGAAGGACCTCATGGTCCACGACGCGGTGATGCACAACAGCGCGATCATGGGCGCGGAGCTTGCCGGCTGCGCGCGGCTGAGCTTCCAGCACAACGATCTCGATGATCTCGACAATCTCCTGACCAAGGTCCGCTCGCAATACGAGCGTGTGCTGATCGTGGTCGAGGGGCTTTATGGCATGGACGGGGACTTTCCCGACCTTACGCGTCTGGTCGATATCAAGAAGCGCCATCACACCTGGCTGATGGTCGACGAGGCGCATGCGCTCGGCGTTCTCGGCAAGACCGGTCACGGCATTGCCGAGCATTTCGGAGTCGCCGGAACCGATGTCGACATCTGGATGGGGACGCTGTCGAAGACGCTCGCGGCATGCGGCGGCTATATCGCCGCTTCGAAGGAACTCATTCTGTACCTGAAGAACACGGCCGGTGTTTTCGTCTTCAGTGTCGGGATGCCACCGGTGATCGCGACGGCAGCGTATAAAGCGCTCGATATCATGCATCGCGAACCGGAGCGCGTCGCGCAGTTGCAGCAGAACGCACGCTTCTTCCTGGAACACGCGCACGCCGCCGGTCTCAACACCGGAAACGGGACCGGCACCGCGGTCAGTCCGATCATCATCGGCGATTCGATGAAGGTCGTGGTGCTGTCGCAGCGCCTCCTGCAGCGCGGCGTCAACGTTCAACCGGTGATGTATCCGTCGGTCCCCGCAAAGGCGTCGCGACTGCGGTTTTTCCTGACCCAGACGCACACGCAGGACGACATCGAGCAGGGCATCGCGATCCTGTGCGAGGAGATCGCAAATCTCGGCGCCACGATGAAGGCGATGAAAATTCCCGGCTATTGACGCCACGCGTCGATAGCCGTTTGTCCGTCGCGGTCATCTCACCATCGGAGAACACGCATTGAACCGGGCTGTGCTGATTACGGGCGGATCCAGTGGCATCGGCCGGGCACTGGCATTGCATTTTGCCGCTCCCGACACGGTCATTGGGCTGTTGGGGCGTGACGAAACCCGGCTGCAGTCGGTTGCATCAGCGTGTAGGGAGAAGGGTGCAGCGGTCGAAACGTCAGGGATCGACGTCCGCGATCGGGCGGCGATGAAGTCATGGATCGAGGATTTCGACCGGTGCCATGCGACCGACCTCGTGTTCGCCAACGCAGGCGTGATGGGCGGCGTGCGGCCCGGTGCGCGGCTGGAGCCGGCGGATTTCGCTTACGACCTGATGGAGGCGAATGTCCTCGGGGTCATGAACACCGTGCAGCCCCTGCTGCAACCCATGATGCGCCGGAAAAGGGGACAGGTGGTGCTGATCGGCTCGCTGGCCGGCTTCAACGCGCTGCCGGATGCGCCGAGCTATTGCGCCAGCAAGGCGGCGGTCATGACCTACGGGCTGGCGCTGCGCGAGGCGCTGCGCGAGACCGGAGTTCGCGTCAACGTGGTCTGCCCCGGCTATATCAGCACGCCGATGACAGAGCAGCTTGCCGGCTGGAAGCCCGGTGAGATCAGCGCCGAAGAGGCCGCGCTGCGGATCGCGCGCGGGCTGGACAGCAATCGCGCGATCATTGCCTTTCCCTTCGCGCTGGCCTTGCTCTCGCGGATCGGGGCGATCGTGCCCGACTGGCTGCGCCAGCTGGGATCGCGGCCGTTCCGCTACAAGATCAAGGACGAGGTTTGACCCGGTGCCGGAGGCGTTCGGGTCCGAAAGGGCTTGAGACCGGTCAAGACCGGCATTTCGAGCCGGCAATGCAAAGCGAACCGCCGAGCACGGTACGGCTAAGCTTTGGCATCGATCGCTTTCTTGCGTCCTCTTCTTTGCGCTAGCAGAGTTTGCGATGCAGGAGTGAACTTGGGCCAATGACGGCTCTTGCGCGCGATCAGTTGCTTGCCGGCATGTTCGATCTGAAGGCATGGCGAAAACTGCTGGACAAACATCGCAATTCCCGGACCGGGACCTGCCTTCGGATCATCTTCCTTGCCCTTCGGACGCCAGCCGTAGTCGTCCCAGATCAACGTCCCGCCAACCTTTAGCAGCGGCCATACGAACGTCGAGTAAAGATAGGCGAAATCCCGCTTCTTTCCTGTATCGATCAGGATCACGTCGAACTTTTCCTGGTCGGTCAGAAGCCCGTCAAGCGCTTGCGCTGCCCTCGATTTTATCTTGCGGACGCGGGATCCGTAAAAACTCATGTTTGAGTCAAATCGCGCTTCAGTTTCGGCCCGCGCATGAATGTCGATCGAGGTGAGGTGACATTTCGGCAGCAGCTCGAGAAACGCGATTGCCGAGCGTCCTTCATAACTGCCGATCTCCAGAACCTTGCATTCCTGGTCCCGGTACCGCTCCAATGTTTTGAACCAATAGTAGAAGGCGTTAGAGTGCCGAAAGCGCACCAGCTGCTTTCCTGAAAACCACCGGTCCATTTCCGTCTGGATCTCAGCCATCTTGCTTCTGCGGTCTGTCATCAAAATTGCTCAAGCTAAAACAGGGCTTGAATCTCTAGCTTTTTGAAAAGCGAGTGTCCAGTTGCCCAAGATCAGCGACCCTAATGCCAGTCACCGAAGATGGGTTCGAGGTTTGAGAGGCGCGCTTGTGCGTCCTGCGCACCGGACCATCGACGCCATGGGGTATCGTGTTTGCATGACAAAGCGAGGAGAAAAGCTTGTCGCGCCACGCGGTGAGGGGGGCAATCCGGCGGGCGTGTCGCATGATGGCTCAAGCGGGGTCCTCTTAATCGAAGTTCCTCTGACGAAAGCCGACGATTTCGGTGCGCACGACATCACGACGCGCACATTGTTTTGACCGAACATCGTTGCCGGTGAGCGGTGCTGGCGGCAGCACCGCCGTGGCCCTCCCTGTACAATCGGAAGGCCGTGCACTATCACTCCACTCTCGCTGAACTTGCAGTGCGGCAGGCGGCCGGAGGCTTGGGGCTGACGCAATCTCGTCACGTCCGCGATGCAAGCATTAGTGCTGAAAGCATTCCAGAGAGGTGCCGATGCCCGTCCCAAAGCAGATCGTGCATTCACTCATCATCGGCGGGCTTTTCTTGCTGCCTTCAGGCGCTATAGCGAGCGAAGTGACGCTGGCGGGCGGTCCAGATGAAGCGAAGGTGTATGTCGCGGACGCCGCGAAGGATCACACGTCGCCTGAATTCGTCGAGGGGCCCGAACTTAGCATTGTCACTGTTCCGGCCGGGCGACAGCTTCGCGTGGAGGGGAGGTGCGCACGCGCCTCGCATGCAGTGACGATTGCCGGTGGGGCGCTCCAGAATCTGACGGCGACGACGTGCAAGGACGGGAAATTCACCGCTCTCGTCGATCGCAGGACAGAGGGTGGGGGAGGCGACATCATCGCGAACCAGCTTATGCCGTCCGGTTCAATTCTGGTGGCGCGCGCGAAGGCGCCTTCGGAAGTAGCCGGAAATCCTGCTGGGTCGAAGCGGGTGAATATCGAGGCGTTTTCTCAAGTGGTCAGGGGGCTGCGCCCGGGTGACCATGTTCGCCTTGAACCCGGGACCTACAGCGATGTGCGCCTCGGCATTCCGAAAGCCGTATCCGGTACGCCTGATCGTCCGATCGTGATCGACGGTCAGGGTCAGGTAACCCTGACAGGAAAGAGCGCGATCCGGGTTCGTGGAAGCTTCGTCACCCTCACGGGGATCAATTTTGAGGAAACCGGCCGTCGGTCGCTCGACATCACTGGCCAGGGCGTGCGCGTCAGCCGCTCGAAGTTCGATCGATGCGGTGATCCGCAGCGTCCCAAATCGGAATGCATTTATATTTCGGAAGGCGCCAGGAATGCCGAACTGGACTCCAATGTCTTTGCCAATTCTGTGTCGATGTCCGTGAAGGTACGTGCCGGGGCCGAAGATGAAGTGCAGCCTGAGAATGTCTACATCCATCATAATGTGTTTCGAGACATCGAGCGGCGCTCTGGAAACGGACAGGAGCCGATCCAGATCTCCGGACCGCGCGGCGGCATTGCCGATATCCCTCTCAAGGCCCGCGTCGAGCACAATATTTTCTACCGTGCCAGCGGCGATGTCGAAGCCGTCTCGCTCAAGACCAAGGACAATGTGATCCGGTGGAACGTCTTCAAGGATCTTAACGCGGCCCCGACCATGCGGGGGTCGCGCAACAACACCGTGACAAACAATCTCCTCGTCAGAAGTCTGCCGATCAGGATTGCGGGCATTGAACCGACTGTGACGGACAATGTCGTTGTGTGCCCGCGCACGGCTCATGGCATTGCGATCTACAACGGATCGGCGATGTATGCCGCAGTCAGGAATGGCGTGTTCAGCGGCAATACGATTGTCGCTCGCAGAGGGGTGCATGTCCTGACGCCAAGAGGGGAGCTTCTGGGGCGCGCGGCGGACAATCGGATAACCGATAATGTTCTGATGTCGGGCGGTGCGATGTTCAGTGCCGCGGATGGGCAATTGGACGAGGTTTTGTCTCGCAACAAGACGGGTCCGAATGCGCAGTTGGAGAAAGAGGGCATCCTGAAACTGTGCGAGTATTAGGCGCTTTCTTGTCACGAGCCTGTTTGTGAGTTCGCGGCTTCACTCCACGTATCAATCCGTCGATGAGGTCTCGTTTAGGACGGATTGCGGTCCAGCAGCGGAGTCGGGATGAAGTGTAGATCCAGACGAGGCGCGAGGTTGAATGCGCCTCTATGCGAGCTCCTTGTATATCGAGTTAATCGATTTGCAGTGTCGTTCCGGAGAGAAACGATGCTCGAACCATATGCGAATGTCTTCCGCGACCGACCCGAATTCCGAAATGAACTGCTCGATATTCACAAACCGGTTTGAAAAGGTGTCGGCATCGTCGGGCGACACGAGGCAGATCGGCGCCTTGCGGCTGAATAGTTCCTTGTGCGCGCCTGATTTTGCGGCAAGGACCGGAGTGTTCTCGAGAATGGCCTCGATAACGGTTCGGCCGAGCGGTTCCTTCTTGGACGTAGCCACAAGCACGTCGGCGCCGGATATGATCCGTCGCGCGTCATACCGATAGCCCAGGAAATGCATGCGCGGTCGGTCTTCGCGGCGCCATAGCTGTTTTACTGTCTTGAGAAGCTGTGTCTCGTCGCGAACGCCGACACAGCAAAAATGCAGGTCCTGTCGTTGGCTGG
>JAEWHY010000134.1 GCA_023387555.1 Pseudomonadota bacterium | reverse complement strand
CGTTCGTCGATTGTATCTGACCCCCACCCGATTGCCCGCGCCATAGCGCGTCGAAGACGCGCGAGAACGCGCTTATGGCGCCGGCAATCGACCTCCCCCTTTCAGGGGGAGGTGAAGAAAGAAAGCGCGTAGCCCGCATGAGCGAAGCGACATGCGGGACAGACGGCTCCCGGATATCGCTGCGCTCATCCGGGCTACAGGATCAACGGTCGTGTCGCTCAATTCGGCCTGATGCCGGCGTCCTTTGCGACCTTGCCCCACTTGTCGATCTCGCTCTGGATATAGGCGGCGAATTCCTCCGGCGTATTGCCGACGAGGATCGCGCCCTGCGGCGCCAGCTTGTCGCGCACCTCGGCGCTTTTGAGCGCATCGGCGGTGGCCTTGTGCAGCTTCGCGATCACCGCCGGCGGGGTCGCGGCGGGCGCCACCATGCCGTACCAGTTCTCCGCCTGGATCTGCGGCAGGCCAACTTCGCCGGTGGTCGGCACATCCGGCAGCGACGGGACGCGGGCGGTGGTGCCGAGCGCGATCGGCTTGACCTTGCCGGCCTTCACCTGCGGCAGCAGCACCGGCAGGTCGAGAAACACCATGTGCACCTGATTGCCGACGATGTCGTTCACCGCGGGCGCCGCGCCCTTGTAGGGCACATGCACGATGTCGATGGCAGCGGCGCTCTTGAACAATTCGCCGGCGAGATGCGGCATCGAACCGGGTCCCGTGGAGGCGAAGTTGAGCTGGCCTGGCTTCTGCTTTGCCAGCGCCAGCAGTTCCTTCATCGAGGCGGCGGGCACATCGGTCGCGACCACGAGCAGTTCGGGCACCTTGGCGACCAGGGTGACGGGCTTGAGATCCTTCAGCGTGTCGTAGGGCAGCTTGTCCTGCAGGCTTTTGGAGATCGCGAGCGCGCCGGCGCTGGTGATCGCGATGGTGTGGCCGTCCGGCTCCGCCTTCGCCACCGCGTCGGTGCCGATGACGCCGCCGGCGCCGCCGCGATTGTCGATCACCACCGGCTGGCCGAGCAGTTCGGACATCTTCGATCCGACCACGCGGGCAATGATGTCGTTCGGGCCGCCGGCCGGGAACGGCACGATCAGCTTGATGGGTTTCGTCGGGAAATCCTGGGCGTGGGCGGGGAGGGCGAAGGTAAGCAGAATGGCGGCAAGTCGCAGTACGGCGCGCATGTGAAGTCCTCCCGGGCGCGCCTTTTGCGGCGCTTGCCGCGCATCATGCATGCTCACACAATTTTGGCCAGCGATGGTTGCAGCTCCGTCCGCAAGTGCGGCGCCCGTTAATGTGCCCTCTCCCCTTGGGGGAGAGGGCGTGACGGTCGGGCCACATGTCGTGATGGGTGAGGGGGCTCAGTATCCGAGAGGCCTTGACCCCTCACCTGTCATCGCCCGTGGACATTCCGAGCCGCCCTCTCCCCCAAGGGGAGAGGGCACAGCAACGTACCGTATGCGTCCCGGCGCGGTTTCAGTTCGCCCGCGCGAACAGAAGCCGCGCCGCGAAAGCGCCCATCAGACCGGCAAAGGCCCAGTCGAACGCCCGCATGAACCGCGGCGAATTGCGCATCGCCGCGGCGAAGCGTTCCGCACCGAGGATGATTGGCGCCGAGACGATCGGCGTCAGCAGCGTGTAGAGCAGCCCGAGCGTCAGCAGCTTTGCGGGCGCGTCGGGATCGGATGCCGACACGAATTGCGGCAGGAAGGTCAGGAAGAACATCACGACCTTCGGGTTCAGCATGTCGACGCCGAAACCCATCGCGAAGGCGCGATGCAGGCTGGTGTTCGCCCGCTTGCCCGGCTTGAGCGACAGCGACGAGCCGTGCCGGACCGCCTGGATCGCGAGCCACACCAGATAGCCGGCGCCGGCGATCTTGATCACGGTGAAGGCGGTGGCCGAGGCGACCAGCAGCGCCGACAGCCCGAAGCCGGCCAGCATCGAATGCACGAACAATCCCGCGGTCGCGCCGAACATCGAGGCAAAGCCGCGCGCCCGTCCGCCATTGATGGTCTGGCCGAGGAACAGCGTCATGTCCGGACCTGGCGTGACGATCAGGATCAGCGACGCAACGGTGAAGGCGGCGAGTACGGCCGGCTCGGGCAGGAAGCTCATGCGGCGTCGCCTTTTGCCGCCGGCAGGCGATCGGCCCTGCCGCGGAAATACGGGATGACTTCTTTCGCGAACAGTTCGGTGCTTTTCGTGACCAGCTCATGCGGCAGGGTGCCGAACTGCATGGTCGGCAGCAGATAGCCGAAGCCGATCTGCGCCTGGTATTGCTCGAGCTTCTCGCGGAGCGTCGCGGGACTGCCGCACAGGAAGATCGCCTTCTCCATCAGGTCGTCGATGGTCTGCACGCCGCCCGACAACGTGCGCTTCGCGGCGAGCACGCCCTGCATCGAAGCGAGCGAGAGATAGCCCGGCGGCAGCAGCATCTCCTGCGGCATGCGCAGGAGCTTGTTGAAGAAGAACTCGATATGGGGTTTCGCCTCGCGGTGCGCAATTTCGTCGGTCTCGGCGCAATAGGTCGGGATCGCCCAGCCGACATTCTCAGGACCCGCCTGCCAGCCCTGACGCTCGGCGCTGTCGCGATACATCTGCATGTAGCGGGCGAGCGCCTGTACCGGCGAGAAGGTCTGCAGATAGGTGTATTTGCGCGACGGATCCGTCGCCCATTCGATGGTCTCGCGCGAACCCTGCGATGGAATCCAGACCGGCGGATGCGGCTGCTGATACGGCCGCGGCCACACATTCACGTAGTCGAAGTGATAATATTTGCCCTCGAAGGCGAACGGACCCGGCCGCGTCCAGCCATGGATGATGAGATCGTGCGCCTCATGGAAGCGCTCGTGCGATTCCGCCGGGTTCGCGCCCCAGGAGTGATATTCCGCGCCGATGCCGCGCACGAAACCCGCCACCAGCCGGCCGCCGGTGATGGTGTCGAGCATCGCGAATTCTTCCGCGACCGTGAGCGGATTGTTGAGCAGCGGCAGCGCGCGGCCGAGCACGGCGATCTTGCAGTTTTTCGTGCGCCGTGCGAGCGCGCCCGCCATCACGCCGGGAATCGGCATCATGCCATAGGCGTTGGAATGGTGCTCGTTGACGCAGACGCCGTCGAAGCCCATCGCGTCGGCGTATTCGAGTTCGTCGAGATAGCGGTTGTAGAGCTGGTGCCCGATCTTCGGATCGTAATAGCTGTTCGGCAGCGTCACCCAGGCGGAATTGTATTGCTTGTCGTAATCGGGATCGAGCGCCGCATAGGGCATCAGGTGGAAGAAGAAGAATTTCATCTGGCGCTTCCTTTCCCGTCTTGCTCGCGACTTCTTTGGTCGCCCCCGCGAAGGCGGGGGCCCATAACCACCACTCTGTAAAAGGGGGCCCCGCCTTCGCGGGGACGACCCGGATCGCGCTTCTCCCGTCAGTTCTTCTCGATAAACCCGGTCATCAGCGCGGCCACTTCGTCCGCCTTCTCGATCTGCAGCGTGTGGCCGGCATCTTTCAACACGTCCAGCCGCGATCCCGGAATGAGCTTCGCGTATGCTTCGCCGTAGG
>JAEWHY010000025.1 GCA_023387555.1 Pseudomonadota bacterium | reverse complement strand
GCGCATGATCACGCTGACCTACGGCTTCGGCGTCGGGCTTGCGGCGCTTGCCGGGGTGATGGCCGCGCCGATCTACAACGTCTCGCCGCAGATGGGTGCGGACCTGATCATCGTGGTGTTCGCCGTGGTGGTGATCGGCGGCATGGGATCGATCATGGGCGCGATCGTCACCGGCTTCGGGCTCGGGGTAATCGAAGGGCTCACCAAGGTGTTTTTCCCGGAAGCCTCCAACACCGTGATCTTCGTCATCATGGCGATCGTCCTGCTGGTCCGGCCTGCGGGCCTGTTCGGACGGAGGGCCTGACATGGCGCAGGAGGTGGTACATAACCCGGTGCAGGCCGGGCCGGCTGCGGAGAGCGGTCGCGGCTATGCGGTGCCGGTGGCCTTCGTCATCATGGTCGGCCTCCTGCTGATCGCGCCGTATTTCATCTACCCGCAGATCGTGATGCAGGCGCTGTGCTTTGCGCTGTTCGCCTGCGCGTTCAATTTGCTGATCGGCTATGTCGGCCTCTTGTCATTCGGCCACGCGCTGTTCTTCGGCTGGGCGAGCTATGTCTCGGCGCATCTGGCCAAGGTCGGCACCATCCAGCTGCCGTACTGGATCGGGAGCTGGAAATGGCTGGTGATCCCGCTGCCGCCGCTGCCGCCCGAACTCGCGATCCTCGGCGGCACCGCGGTCGCGGCCCTGTTCGGTCTGCTCGCCGGGGCGCTCGCCATTCGCCGGCAGGGCATCTATTTCGCGATGATCACCCTGGCGCTGGCGCAGATGATGTTCTTCTTTGCGCTGCAGGCGCCGTTCACCGGTGGCGAGGACGGCATCCAGGCCGTGCCGCGCGGCAAGCTGTTCGGCCTCTTCGACCTGTCCGATCCGATGACGATGTACGCCGTGGTGCTCGCCATTTTTATCATCGGCTTCCTGCTGATCTACCGCATCATCCATTCGCCGTTCGGCGAGGTGCTGAAAGCCATCCGCGAGAACGAGGCGCGGGCGATTTCGCTCGGCTACAAGACCGACCGCTACAAGCTGGTCGCCTTCGTGCTGTCGGCGGCGCTGGCCGGGCTTGCCGGCGCGACCAAGGCGCTGGTGGTGCAACTGGCCTCGCTCACCGACGTCAACTGGCATATGTCGGGCGAGGTGGTGCTGATGACGCTGGTGGGCGGGCTCGGCACCGTGTTCGGGCCGGTGGTCGGCGCCTTCGTCATCATCGCCATGCAGAACTTCCTCAGCGCGCTCGACCAATGGGTGACGGTGATCCAGGGCGTGATCTTCGTCATCGTCGTGCTGCTGTTCCGCCGCGGCATCGTCGGCGAGATCGCGGCGCTGCTGCGGATCAGGTTGTAGTTCGCGCGGAGCGCTTTGCTTTCCCTCTCCCCATCGGGGGAGAGGGTGGTCCGGCCGAAGGCCGGGCCGGGTGAGGGGGCCTGCCGGAATGGTCAGATACGAACGTCCGCCACTGGCTACAGATCGTGCGCGCGCCATGCGTCGCGAGATGACCGAGGCTGAACGCAAACTCTGGTTTCTGCTGCGAAGCCGCAGGCTCGCTGGCGTCAAATTCAGGCGACAAGCGCCGATCGGCCCCTTTATCGCGGACTTCGTCTGCCTCGACCGGAAAATTGTCGTCGAAGCCGATGGCGGGCAGCACTTTGCCTCCGACACCGACGCGCGGCGGGATCGATGGTTGGCAGGTGAGGGCTATGTCGTCTTGCGTTACGCCAACACCGACATCATCGCCAATCCTGACGGCGTTCTCCAGGACCTTGCCGCGAGACTGACGCCTCCCCCTCACCCGGTCTCGGCTCGCTCCGCGAACCTCGACCACCCTCTCCCCCGGAGGGGAGAGGGGAAATGCGGCACGCGCGAGACATAATTGGACTCCCTCGTCTTCGCAGCGGTGCTGTTCGCGGCCGCCTGTCATGCCGGCTGGAATGCCGCCATCAAGACCGGGCTCGATCCGCTATCCTCAACGGTGCTGATCACCACTGGCGCGGGCCTCGTCGCGCTTGTTCTCATGCCGTTTGCCGGACTTCCCCCGGCTGCCGCCTGGCCCTGGGTGATCGCCTCGGTCGTCATCCACCTGTTCTATTTCATCGGGCTGAGCGAGGCTTACCGCACCGGCGATCTTGGCCAGGTGTATCCGCTGGCGCGCGGTTCGGCGCCACTGATGACCGCGAGCGTCACCGCCTTGCTGATCGGCGAGCGGCTCGGGTTTGCCGGCTGGAGCGGCATTGCGATCCTCGCCGCGGGGGTGCTGCTGCTCTCGCTGCGCGGCGGCCGTCTGCTCGAACCGCCGGACCGGCGCGCGGTGTTTTTCGCGCTGTTCACCGCTTTCACGATCTGCCTCTATTCGGTGGTCGACGGCATCGGCGCCCGCACCGCCGGCAATCCGCACCCCTATACGCTGGCGATGTTCGTCGGCAATGCGCTGGTGATGATCGTCTATTTCGCAATCCGCCGCGGGCCGTCCGGCTTTGTGCCGGTGCTGCGGAAGGGGCCTCGATCGTGGTCGCTCGGCCTCGCCGGCGGCACGCTGCAGCTCTTGTCCTACGGCATCGCGATCTGGGCGATGACGCTTGCGCCGATTGCGCTTGTGGCCGCGCTGCGCGAGACCAGCGTGCTGTTCGCCGCGCTGATTGCGCTGGTTTTCCTGAAGGAGCCGCTGCGGCCGGCGCGTATCATCGCGGCATTGATGATCGTGACGGGGCTGGTGCTGATCCGGATGAGCTAATTCCTGCTCCGTTCATCCCCGCGAAAGCGGGGATCCAGGATTGGTTCGACTGGGTTCCCGCTTGCGCGGGACCGAACGGAGGGCATGGCCATGCTTTCATGCCCGTAGCGCTGCGCCAGCCGCTCCGGTTTCACGCCCATCCGATAGCGCCAGCGCATCGCGGTCATGGTCCGCAGCGTCTTCCAGATCCCGTCGCGGTCATAGCGGTCGCCCGGCACGGTGACACGCGAGGCCACGCAGATCGGCGGCGAAATCTCCCGCAGCCGTTCGGACAATTCGACATCCTCCAGCATCGGGATGTGCTGGAAGCCGCCGATCCGGAAGAAGGTTTCGCGCTGCACGAAGATGGCCTGGTCGCCGGTTGCGATGCCGGTGGCGCGCGAGCGCCAGTTCAGATAGCGCGCGACCAGCGGCAGCAGCATGTGCCGGCCGTCGAGACGCAGATCGAACCGGCCCCACACCGCGGTGTCGCGTGAGCGCCCATACATCACCTGGGCGTCGGCATCGTCCGGCAGCCTGGTTTCCGGGCGCAGGAACAGAAAGATGAAGCCGTTGGCGGCCTTGGCGCCCTCGTTCATCTGCTGCCCGAGGCCGGCCGGAGCGTGGATCACCTGGTCGGCCAGCGGACGCGCCAGCGTCGCGGTGTCGTCAGTCGAGCCGCCATCGACCACGATGATCTCGGCGTTGCGATCACGGAACGGTTTCAGCGCCTGCAGGACCCCGCCGATGGTGCGCGCGTGATTGCGCACCGGCACGATGATGGAGAGGATCGGCGGCGATTTGCGCTGGCTTGCCATGGTCCCTCTGTAGCCCGGGGTCCGCGCGCGCGAAACCCGGCAACGCCATCCCGCATCGCGCTGCGCGCAACGCATCTACAGAATCAACACCGGGGAAAGTTTAGCGCGATGGCGCCAGCGCCGCATTGGCGGTGGAGGAGGGCAGGCCGATCCGCCCGAAGCCCGGCAGTTTCAGCGCCGGATCGCGAACGTCGAGGCCGGCGACGAGGCCGCCGAGATTGACCTCGAGGCCTTCGATCCAGCCGAGTTTGATGCCCAGCAAGCCATAGACATTGGCCTCGACGCCGGTGCCGCTGTCGGTCCAGCCGACATAGGCGCCCGGCCGGAAGTCGCGGCCGATGGCGTGCGGCGGCAACGTCGCCTTGATCTGCGGAACCTCGCGCAGGATCGCGGCCACGAAGGAATTGCTGTTCGGGCCGGGCCACAGCCGGTAGTCGCCGTAACCGGAATAGCGGTAATCCTTCACGGCCTTTTCGACGGCGGGGATGATGGCCTCCGCCTCCGCGCCCGTGATGTCGGCGACGACCGTGGGAGCCGAGCCGTACCAGCGGCCGTCCGGCGCCCAGCCGTTCATCCGTACCGGATTGCCCCAGCCGACCACGTCGTAACGGGTCCAGGTCCGGGCGCCGGCGCGCTTGAACACCACCCAGCTATGGACCGCGACCGCGCCTTTCAGGCCGCCGGTGCGGCCGGACAGGAACAGGACGCGGGCCTCGGGATGCGCTGTGGCCGCGGGGAGGGCGCCGATGCTCGACCAGTCGGCATTGCGCCAGCCGCTCGGCCGGTCCTCGAACGCGAAGAGGGCGGCCCGCGCCGCCACCGGCACGAGGAAAAGAGCGAGAATGATGAGCATGAGGATCCTGCGCCAGGACCGGCGCTGCGGAAGCGGGGACTCCATGCCGCAAAGCTAAGAAGTCATTTGCGGCGGGACAAGGGCGCCCTCTCCCCGCAAGCGGGGAGAGATAAGGCCCCGGCAACGTCGCGCATAACTCACCGCACCCTGTTTCCGCTTAGCGTCACATGCGTGTATTTGCCGACGCCGTCCTTCGTCATGTCGCCGGTGACGGGCTTTTCCCATTCCATGCCGACGACCGCGCCGTCCCTCGCATCCGCGATCAGGTTGTTGGCGATCAACGCGGTTCCTGATCCGGCGACGACGCTGACCGCGACCCCGATGCCGACGCCGCGCATCACATTGTCGCTGACGATCACGTCGCGCAGATACGGCCCGTAGCCGACCTCGATCGCCCGCAGCGGCGCATTCTCGATCACATTGCCGCTGACCACACTGTCGGCGGCGATCGCGATGCCGATGCCGCGGTCCTCTCCGGCCGGGCGGATGTTGCGGATCAGATTGCCCTGCACCACGGCAAGCCGCCCGCCGACGTCGAAATTCGTCACCGAGATGCCGGTGGTGGCGCCGTCCACCGTATTGCCGGTGATGACGGCGCCCTCGAAGGAGAATTCCGAATAGATCGCGACTTCGCCCAAGCGCGTGCAGATGTTGCCGGCGATCTGGATGTTGGAAGCGGAATTGCCGCGCACGGCGGAGAAGGCGCAGCCGTCGATGCGGTTGCCGCGCACCATCACGTTGCCGGCGCGGAAGACGCTGATGGCATTGCCGTAAGGTCCGTCGCCGCCGGCGTCGGCCCGCGTATCCTCGATGCGATTGTCGACGACGATGCTGCCGTCGTTTCCGAACGTGCTGCGCCAGACCTGGATGCCGTTGTTGCCGGAGCGGCGGATCACGTTGCCGGCGATGCGAAGGCCGGTGGAGTCGATGGCGAACAGCGCACCATCGCCGGCATCCTCGATGGTGCACGACGTGACCGCACCCGAGCATCGCTCCAGCGAGACCGCGTTGCGGCCGGCATTGACGATGGTGCAGTCGGTCAGGCGAAGGTCCCGCCCGTCCGCGATATGAACCAGCGCACGCCCTTCGGCGGGCTTTGCCTTGAGGCCGTCGATCACGAGGCCCGAAAGATCAACATTGTCGGCGCGTTCGCTCACGAACAGCGAGCGTGCGTGTGCCAGCGACAGGCGCGTCGCGCCGCGGGTTCCTGCGATCTTGGCGTGCGACGGCAGCCGCAATTCGGCGGCGCGATAGTTTCCGGGCGGCAAGATCAGCGGCAGGCGCGCTAGTGCCGCGCGTTCGATCGCACGTTGCAGGATCTGCGTCTGGTCGAGCGGCGCGTCGGGTTTGACGCCGAGATCGGACGCGTTGATGCCAAGGAGGGGCGCAGCCGCGGCGGACGTCGCGCTTGCCGCCGCTGTCACGGAGCCTGCGGCGATGATGGTGCGGCGGGTGATGCTCATCGTCATGCTCCCGGCGATGCTACTTGAACGGGTTCCGCATCATCATAGTCGCGTCGCGCGATCATGTGCCGGCGCGGCGCGACAATCGCATGGCAAGGTTAAGCGACGCCGGGTGAGCATCATGTCGTCAGGATGCGCTCAGCATGCGCAATGAAGTCGCGCGCGAGCCATAAACATGACGGAATGAAATTTGAACATTGGCGCAACGAAATCTGGATGCGCACACGCTTGGCGCGGCGTTGTGCATACGAGGAACATCGCATTCACTGGCCGGTTGATTTCGACGGACCTTGGCGCCCCAGGAGCCGGTCCCGTTCGCTTCCCTCTTCTCGCAGACAGCAGAGTAATGGAGTAAGCAATGGCCACAAATCTCGTGTCATCAATTTTGCAAATGCTGCCGCCCGACGTGATCGTCAGGCTTGCATCGGCGGTCGGCATTGATCGCAGTCTGGTTCAAAAGGCAGTGACTGCCGCGATCCCGGCCATTCTCGCAAGTTTTGCGGGGCTCGCATCGAAGTCTGGCGGTGCGCGACAATTGTCAGACGTACTGTCGCAGCAGAAGCCGGGCGGACTTGATGCCATGCTCGGCGCGCTTGGCGGTTCCCCCCAGAGCGTTCGTTCGAATTCCGAAAACGGGCTCGATCTGCTCTCGATGGCGATGGGGCGCGGCGGCCTCGGCGCGCTCACATCGGCGCTCGGCAACTATGCGAATATCAGCGCGGGCAAGAGCGAGTCGCTGCTCGGACTGATTGCTCCGTTCGTCGTGGGCGGGCTCGCAAAGCAGCAGACACAGTCCGGCCTTGATGCGGGCGGCCTCGCTTCGCTCCTGAAGTCGCAAAGCGACCAGATTGCGTCGGCCCTGCCATCCGGCTTCGCCAATCAGCTGCGTGACAGCGGGTTCCTCGATACGCTCGAAGGCGATGTGCGCCGGAAGACCGAAACGCTGGCATCCGCCGCGACCACGGCCGCCCAGCCGGTCCGTGAGCGGGCCGAGGCCGCTCAGGCTGCCGCGCGAAGCGCGACGCAACCGACCTCAACGTCACGCGGGATGGAGACCTGGCCTTACTGGCTGGCCGCCGTCGCAATCCTGGCCGGCATCGGCCTCTATTACATGATGAACAACATGCGCGACACGCAGGTCGCCGAACCGGCATCCAAGTCCGGATCCCAGACGACGGGTGCCGCTACCCCGACCCCGACGGCCGCCGAACTGTCCGGCGTCGTGACGAGTTCGGTCAACGGCATGCGAACCGCGCTGCAAGGCATCACCGATCCGGCGTCGGCGCAGGCCGCGCTGCCCAAGCTGCAGCAGATGAACACGGAACTGGACAAGATCCGCGAGGCCGCCACGCGGCTGCCGCCGCAGGGCAGAGCGACGATCGCGGACCAATTGACGGCGATGATCCCGGGCTTCAATGAACTCTGCGAGCGTGTGCTTGCAATTCCGGGGGTCGCGCCGGTCGCAAAGCCGGTGATCGATTCCATGCGTGCGAAGCTCGACAATATGACCCGCGCCTGAGCGACGGAGGTCGACAATGACCGACAAGTCGAACTTCTCGCCGGACGAATGGAAGCTGCTTCTCGAGAGCGTCATGATGGCCGGCATGGCGGTCACCGCCGCAGACCCCAGCGGTCTTTGGGGTCTGCTGAAGGAAAGCTTTGCCACGGGTTCGGCGCTCGCCAAGGTCAAGCTTTCCGATGGCGGCAATCCGCTGGTCAAGGCGGTCGTTGCCGATTTCGAGACGCCGGAGGGCCGCAGCGCCGCACGCGACGGCATCAAGGCCAAGTTTGACGGGGCCAGCGGCCCCGAACTCAAGCAGCGCAGTATCGAGACGCTAAGCGAGGCGGCGGCGCTGCTCGATGCCAAGGCGCCCGCCGATTCCGTCGCCTTCAAGACCTGGCTCCGCCAGATCAGCCAGGGTGTGGCGGAAGCGGCCTCCGAAGGCGGATTTGCAGGGTTCGGCGGAACCTTGGTCAGCGACGCCGAGAAGGCAACGCTGAACGAGATATCGAGCGCATTGAAGCTCGCTGCATAGATGCTAGATGCGCGGGAGGGGGGCCGCAGGCGCGTTTATGTGCCTGCGGACCCCTGCATTGGTTCAGTGAAGCAAGACTACGGCAGCGGCTCGCATTGCGCAGCGCCGCGTGAGACGACATTCGCTTTGCCGCCGGTGTCTATGACAACCTCGGTCGCATAGACGACGATGCTCGGATTGTCGCGCGGTGCATTGTCCCGCGCATAGGTCTCGTTGCAGATCTGCGCGGCGGGCACCGTCATGTCGGCCGGCACCAGCCGTTCTCTCACGAGCTGAGCCCAGCAACTGCGGACATCGTCCCGCAGCGAGCAGGGCGCATTGACGCCGCGCCGGTAGCGCAGGCGCAGGTTTCCGTTTTCCAGCGCAAGACTTTGCAGCACCGGATTGCTCAAGGCGGAATCGCGCAGCAGGATTTTCCCGGTCCTGGCGTCGATGACGACGAAGCCGGTCGCGCCATGCGGGTTGAGATCGGAGAACAGCAGAAAAGCGCCGCGGCGGCCGTCGAGCGTCATGCCGCTGGTGTCGAGGATCGTTTCACCTGAGCCGGGCTTCGCCGTGCAGGGTGCCTTGGCGTTGCGCACAAGGACCGCGTTCTCCGAGTCCGGGCCATCCTGTGTCTCGCGGATCATCAGATCGGTGAAATAGGTGCAGCGGATTTCGGTGGACTCCTCCGGCTTCGGCCTGATGATCTGCACCGATGACGGCTTGTCGAACTGATCCGGCGTCTGCGCATGGGCCGCTGCAAGCGGGACGAAACCCGCCATCACGGCGACGCACAGGCGAGCGGCAAGTCCGGACGCAATCATCGCAGTCATGTTCGCGCGCCGTGCGTCCGGAATCAAGCCGACATATCTCCGGGCGCGGCCAGCCTGAAAATCAGGAGCGCGCGCGGTCGCCGACCCGGGCGTCCCAGCCTTGCATCGCAATCTGTGCCACCGCCTCGAGTTCGCGACGGCTGGCCCCGTCGCGCGCAAGGAGTGACATGCCGCCGTGTACCGCCTGCACATAGCGGGCGAGGGCGGGGACATCGGTCGCGGGCGAAATCTCACCCTCCGCTATCGCCCGCTTCAGGCGCGCTTGCAGCCGGTCGAGGCCCACGGCGCGGGCGGTGCGCACGGCTTCGCCAAGCTCCGCATGACCTTCGCTGCCGACCGCAGACAGCGCCACCATGCAGCCGCGGGGAACATCCACCACACAGCCGGTCAGGGCTTTGGCCGAATCCATCAGCAGCGATCTGAAGGCTTCGCGGGCGGTTGGTGCCGACATGAAGCCCGCCCAGACAATGGCCTCGTAGTTTTCGCGATAATGGCGCAGCGCCTCGGCATAGAGCGCCTCCTTCGAACCGAAGGCCGCGTAGAGGCTTGGCGATCCGATGCCCATCGCCTCGGTGAGATCGGAAATCGACGTGGCTTCATAGCCCTTGGACCAGAACAGGCGTGTCGCCTTTGCCAGCGCGTCCTCGCGGTCGAATGCGCGCGGCCGGCCGCGGCCCCGCGCGGTGGTGTCTTGAGCTTTCGAGGTCCGACCGTTTTTCTGCATCGATCGATATATAAATCCATTGACACCGCGCGGCAACGCTCCTAGTTATTTCTGTATCGATCATTACAGAATAAAACCGAGCGTTGGCCGAGAGGATGACATCATGACGAAAACATTGGCGGGCAAGGTTGCCCTCGTCACAGGGGGCTCACGTGGACTAGGCGCCGCCACGGCCGAAGCGCTGGCGGAACAGGGGGCGGATGTTGCGATCAGCTATGTCGCATCCGCCGCGAAGGCTGAGGCCGTGGTCGAAAAACTCAAGGCAAAAGGCGTGCGGGCCTTCGCTGTCAGGAGCGATCAGGCCGATACGGCCGCCGCCAAACCGCTGGTCGATGCGGTCATGGCGAAGTTCGGCAAGCTCGACATCCTCGTGAACAACGCCGCCATCGCGGTTCAGGGCAAGTCTGTCGACGACCGCGAACTCGACACCGTCAATCTCGATCGCCAATGGCAGGTCAACGTCATGGGGCCGGTGGCGGTCACACGCGCGGCAGCGCCTGTGCTGTCCGACGGCGGACGGATCATCTTCATCGGCTCGCTGCTCGGCAGCCTCGTGCCATTCGCGGGCGTTGCCGATTATGCGGGGACCAAGGCGGCCATCGCCGGATACGCAAAGGGCGTCGCGCGCGATCTCGGTCCCCGCAACATCACCGTCAATACCGTTCAGCCCGGCATCATGCCGACCGACATGGCTGCAGATGTGCACGACAAGTTGCCGGCGGGTTTGATCGACATGCACCCCATCCGACGCATCGCGACGCTCGAGGAAGTGTCGGCCACCGTCTGTTTTCTGGCGGGCCCGCACGCCGGCTACATGACCGGCGGCGTGATCAACGTGGCCGGTGGCATGGGCATCTGACGTCCTCGACGAGCCAACGATCCATCACCTCCGATTATCAAGGAACGAACATGAGTGAACTGACTGGCAAGCGCGCCCTGGCGACCGGCGCTTCACGCGGCATCGGCGCGGCCATCGCGCTGATGCTTGCCGACAAGGGCGCGGATGTCGCCATTACATACGAGCGTTCGGCCGACCGTGCCGCCGAGGTCGTGCGTGCGATTGAGAACAAGGGACAGCGCGGCCTCGCCATTCAGGCCGACAGCGCCGATCCGGCGAGCGTGAAGCGCTCGGTCGGCGAGGCCGTCGATGGGCTTGGCGGCCTGGATATCCTCGTCAACAGCGTCGGCATCGCCCGCATGGGCGCATTCGTGGACCTCAGTCTCGCCGATATCGATGCGCTTCTGAACGTCAACGTGCGCTCGGCGGTGCTGGCGACGCAGGCAGCCATCCCGCAGCTTGGACACGGCGGCCGCATCATCACGATCGGTTCGAATGCCGCCGAACGCGCGCCGATCGCCGGGATCGCTGGATATTCGCTGACCAAGTCCGCGCTGCTCGGCCTGACGCGCAACCTCGCCCGCGAACTCGGGCCGCAGGGCATCACCGTCAATCTGGTGCAGCCGGGACCGATCGACACGGATATGAACCCGGCTGACAGTGAGTTTGCCGGCACGGTTCGGGGCCTGACCGCGGTCGGCCATTACGGAACGCCCGACGATATAGCGAATGTCGTGACGTTCCTTGCGAGCCCTGCGGCCCGCTATATGACCGGTTCGATTGTCACGGTGGACGGCGGCTACAACGCCTGAACCGGTCGGACCATCTCCCGCTCAGGGCCATTGCGCTTCCGTGGAAACGAAGCCGCGGGCTCTGAGCGGAACCGCTGATCTGTCCAGTGCTACGTGAGTCTTCGGCGCAGAGACGTCGCCCCCGCCTGGACGACGGCTTCTCCCGCCTCCAGAAGCCTCGCGGGCGTCATGCGGGCGGAGAGCGGCGGAACGTGGATGAAGGCCGCCAGCTTCGGACCGCCGGTCTCGGCGGCCGCGCAGGTCGCGTGCCAGAGCACGTAGTTGCACAGGTAATCGCCGGCATTGCGCGACAGCCGGACCGGCAAACCCGTCCGCGTGATGGCGCGCAGCATGGCCGCCGTTGGCGCCCGCACGGCCAGCCCGCCGCGCGTCGCGGGATCAATCGTACAAGGGCCGGGCGTGAAGCCGCCAGCATCCGGATAATGCGAGATGCGGTTGCGCGCCTGCGTCTCGACCCGGATTGCCCGTGATCGCGTGGCGAGACCGAACATGATTACGGCGTGTGGCTTCCAGGTCTTCAGGAGACGCGGCAGCGCCCGGTCGACGGCGTTGTAGCGGGTGCGGAACACATGCGCCTTGATTGCGATGCTCTCGGAGGCCGGCCGCCGCTTGCGGGCAAGGGCGCGGACCAGCGGGCCGGTCGGATTGTCCGGTGCGCCGGGAAAGGGGCCGAAGCCGGTGACCAGAATGCGCAGCCGCCGCTGGCTCACAGCCGCTTTCTCATGCGCATGAGCGGGACCGGCGTTCCGCCGCTGGCATCGGACACATCGGCCACCGCCATGTAGCCGCAGGAGCGATACAGCGGCACGCCCGCCATGGTGGCCATCAGTTCGGCGTGGATGAAGCCTTCGGCGCGGGCCGCGGCTTCGCACAATTCGATGACGAGACGCCCGACGCCGCGGCGTGCGAAATCCGGATGGGTGTACATCGCGCGCACGCGGGCCGCATCCTTCGCCGGATCGAGCAGCGCCGCATCGCGGCCGGGCGAGCGGTCGCCACCGTAGAGCGTGGCGCGGCGGCTCCAGCCCCCGCAGCCGGCCAGCACCCCGTCCTGTTCGATGACGTAATAGGTGCCGTCGTCGATCAGCTGGGTGTCCAGCCCCATGATGGTGCGGCTTGCTTCGATCTGCGCATCGCTCAGGAACGGCTTCTGCAGTTCGCTGATCGAAAGCTCCATGAGTTCGGTCAATGCGTCGAGGTCATCACGGGTGGCGAGGCGGCTTTGCAGATTGGGCATTCAGGTTCCAGCATACGGTTTTCGTGCGGTTCACAGTTTCATGGCGCGAGCGATGTCCTCGACCGCCAGCATCGGCGACAGGGTACCGGCCGCGACCGCCTGTTCGAGCTGCGGCAGCCGGCTCTTGAGTTCCGGCTCGGCGCGCAGCCTGGCGAACAGCCGCTCCTCGAGCAGCGACCACATCCACGTGACCTGCTGATCCCGGCGTTTCCGTGTCAGCGCCCCGGAGGCGTCAGACCTTTGCCGATAATCGCAGATGCTCTGCCAGATCGCGGCCAGACCATCGCCGGTCAGGGCGGAGTAAGTGACCACCGGCGGCGACCAGCCGGCGCTGGCGGGCTTCAAGATATGCAGGGCCGCGCGATATTCAGCGGCGGCCTGCTGCGCGCGCTTGACGTTGTCGCCGTCCGCCTTGTTGACCGCGATCATGTCGGCGAGTTCGACCACGCCCTTCTTGATGCCCTGCAATTCGTCGCCGGCGCCGGGCAGCATCAGCACGAGGAAGAAGTCGGTCATGCCGGCGACGGTGGTCTCCGACTGCCCGATCCCGACGGTCTCGACCAGGATGACATCGTAGCCCGCCGCCTCGCACAGCAGCATGGTCTCCCGCGTCTTCGCCGCCACGCCGCCGAGCGTGCCGGACGACGGCGAGGGGCGGATGAAGGCGTTGTCGTCGGCGGACAGCTTCGCCATGCGGGTCTTGTCGCCGAGGATCGAGCCGCCGGTGCGGGTGGAGGAGGGATCGACCGCGAGCACCGCGACCCTGTGGCCCTTGGCGGTCAGGAAACTGCCAAGCGCGTCGATCGTGGTCGACTTGCCGACACCCGGTGATCCGGTGATGCCGACGCGGATCGCTTTCCCGGTCTGAGGGAGCAAGTGCTGCACCAGCTGATGCGCCTGCTTGCGGTGATCCTCGCGCCGGCTCTCGATGAGCGTGATGGCGCGCGCCAGCGTGGCGCGGTCGCCGGACAGGATGCGGTCTACGAGGGTGTTGATTTCAGTCTCGCGCGCCATCTGCTTCATATCGGAAAGAGCGTGAGCCTGATTTTACCGGACGCGCTGCGCATGGCTTCATCGGGAGTGGCAAGCGCGCGTCCTTATCGAGTGCCAGCCTGACGTAAGGCGAAGAGTAGACCGGATTTGATGCCGCGAAACGGACAGCGGTTCGTTCAGCAGCCAAGCCACCATCAGCGAGGCATCGAGAACGATCAATGCTATCTCTCGATGAGATTCCAACGGACTTCATGCCGGAGGTCTAGCAGATCAGCCGTTTTGCGCCAGACGGCTGTTACGGCGTTGATTTAATTGATGTTTTCAACAGATTGTGCTCGCCCGGTCATCGCTGGCTATCGGTACGCGATCATTATCCTGCGGCGGTGGGAAGAGGGCGTACTCCCTATGTTGCAGAGCGTCATTCGTAGAAGTCCGGTGCCATTTTCAGGCTATCGCGCTGGGGCTTATCGTGATTGATCCAGAGTTGCGCGTTCTCCTTCGCAATCACATCTGCGAGGCGCTGCATCGAGGCTGCCGTCTGTTCCTTGTCGGTGTTGATGGAAGGCACGCGCCGATTGTCCCAGTTGCTCTTGAAATGAGCGGCGTCGCCGGACAGCACGATGGCGCCGGTCTTTGGGAGTTTCACGAGCAGCGACTGGTGGCCCGGCGTGTGACCCGGGGTCGAAAGGATCACCACGCTCCCGTCCGCGAAGACATCGTAGTCACCCTCGATCTTCGTCACCGGGTGCTCGGGCTTGAACCGCCCGACACCAGACGGATCGGGCCATTCGTACTCGGCCTTCTGCACCAGAAGCATGGATTGCGGGAACATCTCCACGTTGCCGATGTGATCCGGATGCGTATGCGAAATCGCGAGGAATTTGACGTCGGACGGCTTGACGCCAACCGCCGCCAACTCGCCCGCCAGCGTCTTCGGCCTGTACCAGTGTATGGCCCGCGGATCGGACGGGGCCTGTCCGCCCGGCATGGCTGCAATGGCATCCGTTACGCCAGTGTCCCAGAGCAGCCAGCCCTGCCTGTGATGGATGAGGTAGCAGTTGTCGGCCATCGGGACCGACTGGCCGGCATCCGTGCCGGACCATCGGGAAATGTCGCCCGCGATGCCTTCTCCGCAATTGAGGATGTAGAGCCGGTCAACGCCGGCCGGTTGTTGTTGTGCCGGAACGGTGACCGTGGAAGCAGCCAACACCGCCAAGGCAGCAATGAAGCGCGTAGCGATATCCATGATCGCCTCCTGCCGGGATTTCACAGTCGCTGTGTCGGCGGCGCTCACCACGGCGATCGCCGTGCGCCGCGCCGCGATATCGTCAGGTCTGGCGCTTTTCAAAGGTCACTGAATGACCTTTGCGCTTATTCCGCTGCCTTCTGGGCGTAGCCGAGTCGTTGGTTCAGCTTGCGGATCAAATCCTCGGCGGCTTCGGCGATCACCGTGCCGGGCGGGAAGATGGCTTCCGCACCTGCGGCTTTCACCGCATCCCAGTCCTGCGGCGGCACCACGCCGCCGACCGCGATCATGATGTCGCCGCGGCCCTGCTTCTCGAGTTCCGCCTTGAGTTCAGGAACGGCGGTCAAATGCGCGGCGGCCAGCGAGGAAACGCCGACGACATGCACGTCGTTTTCCACCGCCTGGCGGGCGGCCTCGGCCGAGGTCGCAAACAGCGGCCCGATATCGACGTCGAAACCGAGATCGGCAAAGGCCGATGCGATCACCTTCTGGCCGCGGTCGTGGCCGTCCTGGCCGATCTTGGCGACCAGGATGCGCGGCCGGCGGCCTTCATCGGTTTCGAATTGCTGGACGAGCCTGTGCACCCGCT
>JAEWHY010000584.1 GCA_023387555.1 Pseudomonadota bacterium | reverse complement strand
CCGAAGCGACGCCACGAAGGCATCTCCTGCTTCATGTTCGAAAAGCCGCGCGGCAGTTTTCCGAAGGGACTGCACGGACACGCCATTCCGAAGATCGGCTATTTCGGAACGAAAACCTTTGAGCTGGCGTTCGATGACTTCCGCATTCCGGCGTCCTCGCTGATGGGCGAAGAAGGCAAGGGTTTCTATCTGATCTCGAGCGAACTCGAAAAAGCCCGTGCTCACACCGCGGCACGCGCCATCGGATGTGCGACGGGGGCTCTTGACACGGCGATTGCATACGCAAAGGATCGCGTTCAATTCGGCAAGCCAGTGTCAGACTTCCAGGGCATCCGATTCAAGCTGGCAAAAATGGCCACTGAAATCGAGGCCGCTCGTCAGCTCATGTATTACGTCTGCGATTGCGTCGACACCGGGCGCCGGAGCGACAAGGAAGCCGCCATGGTGAAGTATCTGGCCAGCGAGATGGCCGAGCGTGTCACCTCGGACGCCCTGCAGGTGCTGGGCGGGGCTGGCTACACGCAGCTGCATCCGGTCGAACGCTTCTGGCGCGACGCCCGCCTGACGAAAATCTTCGAGGGGACCTCGGAGATTCAGCTTCGCATCATCTCCGATCGCCTGCTCGCATAGGTGCACAATGAACGACCCCGCACTCACCGGAGCAAACAACTATTTCGAGGACTTCACGCCCGGCCTCGTGATCCGGCACAGCCGCGGCAAGACGGTCGAAGCCCTCGAAAACCAGTTCATCACCAACCTGGTGATGAACACGGCCGACGGTCACTTCAACGAGCATCTGATGAAACAAACGCCGTTTGGCACGCGGATCGTCTTTGGCGGCGTTACGGCTTCGATCGTTATCGGTCTCGCGGCACAGGATACGGCGGAAAATGCCCTATCCGAGCTGTCAATCACCGGTTTGCGGCTGAAGCATCCCGTCGTTCACGGCGACACGCTTTACGCCTTCAGTGAAGTGCTGGAACGTGAGGACAGCGACCGCAGGGATGCGGGCGTCGTAAAATTCCGCCATGTCGGCTTCAATCAGGACGACAAGGTGGTGTTCGAGGCCGAGCGACGGGTCCTGATGCGGCGACGGCCGGTCTAGGCACGCGGCAGCACGACGCTCTTGCCCAGAACCCTGCGGTTCATCATGTCGCGCAACGCTTCCGGCACGTCCTTCAATGCATAGGTCTTTCCCGGAAGCGGTTTGAGCATTCCGTCACGGTAGAGCGCGAGCGCCCCGTCCAGTACCGTTCGGGCAAAGTCTGGATCGCGCTCCGACTCGCCGCCCCACAACGAACTCATCACCGAGATATTCTTCACCAGCACGATATTGGCTGGGATCTGCTGCCAGGTCCCTGACGCAAATCCGACGATCAGCATGCGCGCGTGCCAGCCCACGGTTCGCATGGCTTCCTCGAACGCGGAGCCACCGACAGGGTCGAACACGACATCGACCCCCCTCCCCTCGGTGAATTCTTTCGCCCGATCCCGCACGCTCTCGGTTGCATAGTTGATGCAACAATCCGCACCGTAAGATTTCGCCAGCGCGACCTTGTCGGGGGTTGACGCGCAAGCGATGACGCGTGCGCCAAGCACCTTCCCAATCTGAATCGCGGCGAGTCCCGCGCCTCCTGCCGCGCCATTGACCAGCAGCGTCTCCCCCGGTTGCAACTGACCGCGATACTTGAGTGCGAAATACGCCGTGCCGTATCCGATGATAAATCCGGAGGCGGCTTCGAAGCTCATGTTGTCCGGTATCCGGTAAACCCGCTCGGCCGCTGCGACATACTCTTCCGCAAAGCCCCCGCCCTGTCGCGCGGAGGCCATGACGCGATCGCCAACCTGACAGGTCGTCACTCCGTCGCCGATCTCGATGACGGTGCCGGCAAGCTCGTGCCCCGGAATGTGCGGCAATTTCGGCTTGAACTGGTACTTGCCGGCCACAATCAGCGTGTCTGTGAAGTTGACAGCGCTCGCTTCCACGCGAATCCGGACTTCATCCGGCCCGGGCGCGCGTGCCTCCACATCTTCGACTGCGAGGACGCTTGGAGCGCCCCATTCATGGCAACGAACCGCTTTCATATCGTTTGACTTCTCGGTTTTTTGCGCACAGCCTTGCGATCAGTCGAGCCGTGATGCGTTCGGCGATGCGGGCCGCGTTCCGATCACGTTGTCTCGTTTGAGCGCTTCGATCTCGTCCTCAGACATTTCCAATATCTCCCGCAGCACAGTCTCGGTGTGTTGCCCGAGATCGGGAGCCGAACGACTGACCGCAATCGGCTGGCCCGGAAGGTGAAGCGGGAAGCCCTTCACGATATCGCCGGACGGCGAATGTGCGAGCGGCCGAATTGCGCCGGCGCCGGCTTGCTCGGCGTAGGCCCAGGCTTCCTGCCCGTTGAAGACAGGAGCAGCGGCGATGCCGATGTCCTTCAAGGCCCGACAGACGTATTTCGTATCCTTGTCGGACGCCCACGCGGTCAGTGAATTCCGAAATGCCTCGATATCGTCGTCATTCAAGTGCGACGGAACCATCGCCAACGCGCGCTTCGCTGATTCGTCACTCTCGATGGTGACGGCGACCCATCCGTCACGCGTCGCAAACGCGTCCTGCAGCACATATTCCGGTGAGGCATTGCCAAGCCGGCCGATGCGGGCATCGCCACATGCCACCGTTGCATCGCCCAAGAGATATGTCGTGAGCTCGCGCTGGGAAATGTCCAGATGCGCGCCTGTCCGCGATCGCCTGGTCGCGTGCAGCGTGGCGACGACGGCCGCAGCAGCGAAGACCGATCCGACCTGATCGGGATAGTTCAGGTCCATGCCGGTCACGAGCGGAATACCATCGGCATATGCAGTAAGCGCGGCAAGCCCCGACGTCGCCTCCAGCGTCGAGCCGAACGAGATGTTACCCGCTTCCGGGCCGTCCTCGCCTTGACTTGAGACCGACGCAAGAACGATCCCCGGATTTGCAGTGCGGAGGGCTTCATAACCGATGCCGAGCCGCTGCATGACGCCGCGCCGGAAATTCTCGATGACAACATCCGAATGACGGGCGAGCTTCAGAAACACGTCCCGGCCCCGCTCGGATTTCAAATCAAGACAAATGCCGCGCTTGTTGCGGTTCGTGCTCTTGAACGCATCCGAGTTATTCCACCACCCTTCTGCACGGCTCGTGCCCGGCGTGCCGCGAAACGGGTCTAGATAAGTCGGCGACTCAACCTTGATCACATCGGCGCCGAGATCGGCGAGGATCGCCGATGTACTCGCTCCCGCTGTGAGAATTCCAAGATCAATCACACGCATGCCGGCGAGCGGAGCGCCGTTGCGCGGTGCTGAAATTACGCGAGAACCGGCAATCTTGGCTTGTGCCGCAAGCACCATCGGCAACCGCGGCCGGCGGCCGGCGGCCGATAAAGCATCGGCCGGATCGCCGAAAAAGCGCCGAGCATTGTACTGTGGATCCTGGAGCAGTTCAGCCGGCGTCCAGACCGAGCCGAACGCAAGTCCGAAGGATTTCGACGCATCGGCAATCTGCCGGCGTGTGTGGCGCAGCGCCCATGCCTCCAGCCCGCGCTCGAGCAACGCGAGTTTGTCCCGGTCGGTCCACGCCCGCGATGCGGACAATCCGATCATATCCGGATCGCCGGTCATCTTGCTGATCTGCGGCCAATCCCGATCGAAATAAACAAGGGCCACGTGGCCATCGGCGCATGGCGCGGTGCGCCACTTTCCATTTTCCGCCGAACGGCGCGGTATCGGTCGGCCCTGAGCCGCCGCCGCCAAGGACTTCCAGTTGATCCAAAGCGCCGTACCGAGCGCCGAAACCTCTGCGCGGTCCATCTCCTCGGAGTGAAGCAGGGCCGCCGCCGCAAGAAAACCGGAGAGTCCGGTAGAGAACGAAATCTGGTGACCGCCCATCATCAGCGGTCGCGAGTCGGAACGTCCGACGATGTCCAGAAGACCGGCGCGCGCGGCTAACGTAAATTCGCTGTCGTGGGGCAGCGCCGCTCCGGTTCCGGCAACCTCTTCCATGAAGGCGACCTGCTTGCGCGGCAACGCCTGGACCGCTGCCGGGCCAGTTAGGGGGACGACGATCTCGTCGTCGCCATCGTACCGAAGCGAAAGGCGGGCCTTGAAGCGATCGGCATCAGAGACCGAGATGCTCTCGGATGCCGTGCGATCGAGACTTTCTTTTCCGGCACAGAGAAAGTCCTGCAAGGCGCGAAGATGCGCGCCTGCGGGCGGCCGGGAGTCATGCCCGCGGTGTCCGGAAAGCGGATCGCTGCCGTCATGCACACGGATCACCCGCGCTCCGAAGTCCGCCGCAAGTCGCCCGGCGAGACCGATGGCCAGCACCGCCCAGAAAGGCGTTGTCGGCGAGATCTCCTCCGTGACGATCACGTCTTTCAAGGCGTCGGCGGTGTGGGCCACGGCGTTCAATGCAGACAACTCGAACTCCAGATGCGGCAGAGCCGGATGATTATTGCGGCGAAATGCCAGCGAGTTCGACCGCTTCTTTCCAGAACTTCAGGTCGTCGCGGACCCGCTTATTAAAGTCGGCCACCGTACCGGGCGTGGGTACGACGCCGATGCGATCCAGCTTCACCTGAATCTCAGGAATGGCAATGACCTTGTTCAGCGCGGCATTCAGCCGATCGACAATGGCCTTCGGCGTTCCGCCCGGGGCAAACACGCCGACCCAGACGGTCGCCTCGACGCCCGGCACAACTTCAGCCATCGTGGTGACGTCCGGCAATTTCTTGATGCGCTTGGGTTCGGCGATCGCGAGCAGTTTCAACTGCTTGGTTTCGACATAGGGCAGAATCCCCGCGAGCGTCCCGTAGCTCATGGTGATGTGCCCGCCGAGCAGGCTTTGCATCGCCGGACCCGCCCCCTGGAATGGGACCGGGGTGATGTCGATGCCGGCCTTCTTGTTCAGCAACGCCCCGGCAATGTTATGCGCGGAGCCGACCCCGATATGAGCGAACGTGTATTGCGCGGGTTTCGCGCGAGCGGCCGCAACCACATCCTGCAGGGAATTGAAAGGCGACGCCGCAGGCACGACCAGGCCGATATAGGTCTCGCCCACCATGCCGACGCCCGCGAGGTCTTTCACCGGATCGATCGGGAAATTCTTGAACGTGAAGGGGTTCGTGACCACCGTCGAATTCGGCGACATGAGGATGGTGTGACCGTCCGGCTGCGCCCGTGCGACAAGTTGCGTGCCGAGATTTCCGCCGCTGCCACCCTTGTTCTCGATCACCACCGGCTGGCCGAGCTCCTTGCTCAGCTCAGCCTCGATGACGCGGGCGGTTGTGTCGATGACGCCACCGGGCGGGAACGGCACCACAAGCGTAACCGGACGGCTGGGAAAACCTTGAGCGGCCGCGGCAAATGTCAGTCCAAGAACAAGGGACGACGTCACCGCCGCCATCGTTGCCGCACGCAGGACCACCTTCAAGACACCCTCCCCTTTCATCCCGCGCTCCGAACCGGGCGGGCGTTTTCTGAGGGCGACCTTAAATGACCGGACATTTGCCGACAAGGGGCAAAAATAGATCAGGCGAGGCCTGAATTGACCGGACAATCTCCGGTTGGCACTTTCTGTATCACTAGCTGCCGAGGAACGATGCGCGAAAGGCGACTGGCCGGACACACGAGGTGCCCGGCCAGTGTTTTTCCGTCAGGTCGACGCGACTATTGGGGCGTTATGCCGGCCAGTTCGATTGCGCCCTTCCAGAATTTGAGATCGTCCTGCACGCGCTTGTTGAACGAGGCGACCGTCCCGGTTTGCGGCACAACACCAATCCGGTCGAGCTTCGCCTGCACCTCTGGCATGGCCAGCACCTTGTTCAAGGCTGCATTCAACCGTTCGAGAACGGGCTTCGGCGTGCCAGCCGGTGCGAAGACACCGACCCACGAGGTGACTTCCACACCCGGCACGGCTTCGTTCATTGTCGCAGCGTTCGGCATCTTCTTGATGCGGCCGGGTTCGGCCAATGCGATGAGCTTCATCTGCTTGGATTCGAGATACGGCATAATCCCCGCGATCGTCGCGTAGCTCATGCTGATGTGACCACCCAGCAGGCTCTGCAGCGCGGGACCAGCGCCCTGAAACGGAACCGGCGTAATATTAATGCCGGCCTTCTTGTTCAGCAGCGCGCCTGCGATGTTGTGCGCGGAGCCTGGGCCGATATGCGCGTAGGTTAGTTCACCCGGCTTCGCCTTTGCCGCGGCAACGATGTCCTGCACGGTGTTGAACGGCGAGTTCGCGAGCACGACAAGACCGAGATAGGTCTCGCCGACCATACCGACTCCCGTGAGATCCTTTCCCGGATCGATCGGATAGCTCTTGAATGTGTACGGGTTCATCACGACGGTCGCGTTCGGGACCATCAGGATGGTATGCCCGTCCGGCTGCGCCCGGGCCACGTTCTGCGTGCCAATATTACCGCCGCTGCCGCCCTTGTTTTCGATCACGACGGGCTGGCCGAGTTCCTTGGCGAGATCGGCTTCGATCACGCGTGCGGTCGTGTCGATGACACCGCCCGGCGGAAACGGCACGAGCAGCGTGACCGGACGCGACGGAAAGGTCTGCGCCGAGGCCCCAGCAGTGACACCAATGATCGCGGACGAGACAGCCGCGGCCGACAACGCCGCGAATAACAGCTTCCTCATAGATTTCCTCCCATGGCCGCAGTTCGTTGAATCTGACGCGGCCTCGTTCGCCACAGCCTAAATGACCGGACAAGTTCGCACAAGCATCCGTCTCTCACGGCCCTGCGCGAGAATGACCGAACATTTGCTGCAGTTTGACCGCCACGACTTTGCTTAATATATCTTCCTAAGATTTTTGAGCAAGCTCCGGCGGAACAGGCCGCGAGGCGAACGGGGACCACACGGGCGGCCGAACGAACATGGGACAAAGCTCAGGCCGCGGGACAGACACGGGTGAACCTGGCGAGCGCTCAGGCTACAGGACGGAAACGGGTGAATCCGGTGAGCGCTCAGGCTACAGGACGGAAACGCGTGAATCTGGCGATCGCTCAGGCCGTCTGACGGAAACCAGCGGCGAGATGGAAACGGGCGGCGGAATGGAAATGGGTCGCCGGACGGACACGGGCGGCGAACGGCGCCAAGGGCCGGTCCACACGGCGATCGCCGATGGTGAAGTCCGTCATCCGCAGAGACAGCCATCCAGTCCTCCGGCAGCGCTGCGGGACCTGCTGACGCGCGGCCGCTTCTTCGACGTACCCGGCGTCTACGACGGCATCACGGCACTGGCCGCGCAGCAGGCCGGCTTCGATGCGCTGTACCTCACCGGATACGGGCTTCACGCCACGCTCGGCCTTCCGGACATGGGGCTCGCGACACCTGGCGAATTCGTCGATCGCATTTCGATCATCCGGCGCTGCTCGGACCTCCCCCTGTTCGTGGACGCGGATTCGGGGTTCGGGACGATCGGCAATCTGCGCCGCGCCGTGATGGACTACGAGCGCGCGGGCGCGGCCGCAATGCAGATCGACGATCAGGAATCGCCGCGCCGCTGCGGGCACACCGACGGCAAGCGGGTCGTCCCGATCGCCGAGATGACGCAGCGCATTCGCGTCGCGCTCGATCATCGCAATCGCGACGGCATGCTGGTCATTGCCCGCACCGACGCGATCGCACCCGAAGGATTCGATGCCGCGTTGAAGCGTTGCGACGCCTATGCGTCGGCCGGCGCCGACATCCTGTTTGTCGATGCCCCCGAAAACGAATCCCAGCTCGCGGAACTCGGCAGGCACAGCGACATCCCGATGATGGTCAATGTCGTCCCCGGCGGCCGGACGCCGGTCTTGCCGGCAAAGGTCCTGGCAGAGATGGGTTTTGCCTTTGCGATCTATCCCAGCATTGCATGGCTTGCATCGGCCGGCGCGATAAAGGGGGCGTTCGCCGGCCTTCGCCGTGGCGAGGTGTCTGCCGCGCTCTCGGGTTCCCCGCTTTCCGCCAGCGAAGGCCACGCGCTCGTCGGGTTTCCGCAGATGTGGGCGTTCGAGAGAGAGTACGCGACTTCAGGGGAGCCGGAGCACGAATGACACAGCGGCCCCAGACATTGCTGGACAAGCTCTGGTCGCAGCACGTGATCAAGCAGCTTTCGCCCGCGGAAGACCTGATCCACGTCGACCGCTTCTTCCTGCACGATCTCAGCGGGCTGATCGCCATCCCCGATCTGCGCAAGCGCGGCCTGACGATGCTGTCGCCTGAACTCAATTTCGCGGTGACGGACCACGCGGTTTCGACCGCGCAGGGCCGCGAGCATCACGTCGACGCCAAGAGCCGCCGCTATGTGTTCGAGATGCGCGATCTGATGCGTGAAGCGGGTATCCGTCACTTCGACATCGGCGATACTGACCAGGGCATCGTACATGTGATCGGTCCGGAACTCGGCTTGACGCTGCCGGGCACGACATTTCTGTGCACCGACAGTCATACCTGCACGCATGGTGCGCTGGGCGCCCTCGCCTGGGGCGTCGGACAGACCGATGCACTCCACATCCTTGCGACGCAGAGCATCGTTCAGGGCAAGCCGAAATCGATGCGCATCCGGCTTGATGGCACATTGCCGTCATCGGTGTTCGCCAAGGACGTCATCCTCGCGGTGATCGGCCGCTTCGGGGCCGGCGCCGGCGTGGGTTACGCAGTCGAATTCTGTGGTTCTGCCGTTCAGGCAATGCTCATAGAAGAGCGTCTGACGCTGTGTAATATGGCCGTCGAGCTCGGTTCGAGGACCGGGATCATCGCACCGGACCTCGTTACCGCCGATTTCCTGCATGGTCGGCCCTATGCGCCGTCGGGCGCACTCTGGGACGCTGCAGTCGAGGCGTGGCGAGAGCTTCGCACCGACGACGACGCGACGTTCGACTGCGAACTCACCATGAACGTCTCCGAATTGCGGCCTCAGGTCACCTGGGGAACCAGTGTGGATCAGGTGCAGCCGATCGACGGGCGCGTACCGGACCCTGACGCCGCGTCCGAAGCCACAACGCGAACCGCGATGGCCGAGACGCTGCAATACATGGGTCTGCAGCCGCACCAGAGTCTGGAAGGCCTGCCCGTCCAGCATGTTTTCATCGGATCGTGCACCAACGGACGGATCAGCGATCTGAAGATCGCGGCGGACATTGTTCGCGGCCGCACCGTTGCTCCGGGGATCAGGGCCTGGGTCGTGCCGGGTTCGAGCGCGGTCAAGCGCGCCGCCGAACGCGAGGGCCTCGATCGCGTTTTCCGCGATGCGGGTTTCGACTGGCGCGAGTCGGGTTGCTCGCTGTGCTCTGCGGTGAATGGAGACATCGTCGCGCCGGGCGAGCGATCCATCTCGACGACCAACAGGAATTTCGTCGGGAGGCAGGGCCCCGGCAGCCGGACTCATCTCGCAAGCCCCGCGGTCGTTGCCGCGAGTGCCCTCACCGGAATGATCACGGATCCGCGCAAGCTCACACGATGATGCGAAAATTCACCACCGTGACAGGCGTCGCCGCGCCAATGCTCATCGATGATGTCAACACCGACCTCATCATACCGATCGAACATTGCGTTTCGACGCCGCGCGGGCAGCTGGGCAGGGTCGCTTTCGAGGCGATCCGTTATCGAAGCGACGGCAGCGAAAATCCGGACTTCGTCCTCAATCAACCCGCCTACCGGGGCGTCCCGATCCTCGTCGCGGGCGCCAATTTCGGATGCGGCTCCTCGCGGGAGCCCGCGGTATGGGCGCTCGACCAGATGGGTATCCGCGCGATCATTGCGCGCGATTTCGGCGATATCTTCTATGCCAATTGTCTGCGCAACGGCTTGCTGCCGGTTGCCTTGCAGACCGAGGCATACGCGCAGCTCCTCGCAACCGGTCTCGACAAGGAGCCTGTCACGATTTCGGTCGATCTCGAGCGCTGCCTCATTGCGGTGCCGGGCGGGGACAGCATTGGGTTCGACATCGAGCCCGCGCGTCGGCACGCGCTGCTTGAAGGCCTCGATCAACTTGGGGAGACGTTGCTATCGTTGCCTGATATCGCTGCATTTCAGCAGCGGGACCGCATCCGGCGCCCATGGGTGTGGCAGAACGTGTCGCCGGCACCCGCCTCCGAAAAGAGCTGAAACCGGATCCTTGCAGGATCGGCAGCGCCGGACATCAGCCCGGCTCCACGAGACGCATCATGACAGCGCCGGAGACTCGCACGTGCTCCTGCATCTCCGCGCGCGCGGCGTTCTCGTCGCCAGCCATGATGGCATCGACGATACGGCGATGGCCCGCCGCTGCCGCCTTCAGTTCCCCCTCGTTCAGCAACATGCTGAGCTGCAACTGATAGATCGGAACCGTCAACTCGGACGCGACATCCACAAGGCGCGGGTTATTCGCGAGCGCCAGGATCGTCTGGTGAAACGCGGCGTTTGACGAGCGATAATCGACGACATTGCCGGTGGCAGCCGCCTGGTCTGCCTTCCTGAAGGCATCCATCAAGGCCTTCCGAGCCTTCATGCCCTGCAGATTGCGGGCTGCGAGCGCCGCCGCCTGCCCTTCCAGCGCCTCGCGGAGTTCGAAAATCTGCCGCACGTCATCGCGCGACAGCGGTCTGATCTGCGCACCGCGATTCGGCAGAAGCTCGATCAGCCCTGCCCCATCGAGCAAACTCAGCGCTTCGCGGACGACACCAAGACTGACCTTCAGATCGGCCGCCAGTTCCGAGGCGACAAGCCTCTGACCGGCGGCAAACTTGCCGACCCTGATGCCGTTCTTGATGTAGTCGGCGACCGTGTTTACGGCCAGACCCTGAGCCGAGCGGGCGAGCGGAGCCATTGTTGAGACACGCCTTGATGCCGGTTCGTTATAGTCGCCACCTCGCACCAAAACAAATCATCGTCCCGTACGCCGGACCGCGGCGCTGGCGCTCATGCCGCCGCGGCGGGCTCCTTGAGCTCAATGGAGAAGTATCTTCTCAGGATGTGTTCGATCTGCTCGTAGGCGATGCCGGCCCGGACGACGGTGTAGTCCCGGAAGTCGATGATCGTTGAAGACTTGCCGTAGGCGTTCCAGCGCACCGGGCCGTAATCGATCTCGATATCGGCCATCGCGCGGATCTCCGGCTCGATGTCCTCGAGGCGGAACTTAGTCCCCTTGGTCGAGATGTTGGCCGACGATCCGAACATGGCAATGCTGTGCTTGAGGCTGAGATGCGCGACCGCATCCGCCAGCGCACCGCCGTTGATCAGCGTGAGCATTGTTCCGTCGCGCCGGCTTTGCGCCAGGATTTCCGGGTGAACGCTGCCGAACAGCGGATGATCGAGGCGGACCGGCGCGATGACGGCGAGCGGCAGGCGGAAGAATTGCGTGATGGCGTCGATCACCCGGCGCTGTTCTTCGCCGACGATCTGCACGGCCTCGAACACTTCCATGCTGCCGCACAGGGCCGTCACCTTCGTCGGCGCCCGCTTCTTGTTGTTGAAGATGCCCATGACCGAATCACGGCTTGCGCCCAGAAGGGCATAACCCGTCGTCACCGGCATGATCGCAGTGCCGCCATTCGCCACCACATCGAAGACGCGCTGCGCATCGGCTTCGTAATCGATCAGGGCAGCCGTCCCCGGCTCGGGTTTCAGCATGAATGCTCCGCAAATGCGACCAGGTCGCCATAAGACATCTTATGAAGATTTGCCGCGTAATGGATCGGCTGTCAATGCAGGCGAGGATCAAGCTCCACACGAGAAGCGCGGCAAGATGGTCCGCCGGCCAAAGCGATCGCTTTGACTTTTCCGGGCTTCTTGACCGCAGTTGGACAATACAAGGGCCGAACACGGCAACGTTTCGCGTTCCTCCGGCCCTCCCCCATGCTCATGTCCGAGCGCACAGCGCTCGCGCGGCGCCTTCATTTCATTGCTGGAGTATCCGGCATCGCCCAAAAGAGGGGGCGGCTCTACACGAAACCGTGCGAGCTATAGCGCGGCGCGCAGAAGCGCCTCGAACTCTTCGGCCGAGGGGCGGCGCGGCGTGGTGGCGTTGGAATGATCCGCCATCGCGCGATTGACCGTCGCGGCGATGTGCTCCTGTCGGAACCCCATCTCGCTCAAGGTCAACGGCAGACCCAGATTTTCGATCAATCGTTCCACGGCCTCGGCCAGATCAGCGTTGGCATCGAGCGAGAACAGATCCCGCAGCACGGCGTATTTTTCGCCAACATGACCCGCGTTGAAGCGCAGGATGTGCGGCAGGAACACGCCGTTGAGCATGCCGTGATGCAGCGTCGGCGAACGCAGCGCGCCGGCGGCATGAGACAACGAATGCACTGCGCCAAGCCCCTTCTGGAAGGTCAGCCCGCCTTCCAGCGCCGCCATCATCATTTCCCAACGCGCCTCGCGATCGGCACCGTTTTCCACCGCGCGCTGGATGGAGCGCCAGGCGCGCTGTGCACCATCGAGCGCGATTGCTTCTGCGGGCGGATTGACGAGCGGCGAAAGGAACGTCTCGATGCAATGGGTGAGCGCATCAATGCCGGTCGCCGCCGTCAACAACGGCGGCAGTCCCAGCGTGAGTTCGGGATCGCAGATCGCCCTTTTCGGAAACAAATACGGACTGATCAACGCCAGCTTTGAGCCGTTGGTCAGGTTGAGCAAAGCACCGCGGCCGACCTCGCTTCCGGTTCCCGCAGTGGTCGGTATAGCGATCACTGGCGCGACCTTCGCAGTGATCCTGGCGACGCCGCCATGGATAGCAGCATATTGCTCGAGCGGCCCCTCATGAGTGGCCGCCAACGCCACGCCCTTGGCGAGATCAATCGGCGAACCGCCGCCGAGCGCAATGATGCCGTCGCATCCGCCGTCGCAGTAAGCCACGACGCCCTCACGGACCGCTTCCTCTGTCGGGTTCGGCGGCGTGCCCGCGAACACCGTGAAAGTGGATTGATCGAGGCGGCTTAGCACCTGCGCTGCAATGCCGACGTCCTGTACGCCGGCATCTGTGACGAGCAATGGCCGGCGAATACCGAGCGCTTTCAACTCGGTCGGAAGGCTGTCGATGGCGCCGAAATCGAAAATAGTCGTTGTGAGATAGCCGATGGTCGCCATGGTCAGCCTCCCTGCAACCGACGCAATGTTGCATCACAACATGTGCTGCATCACAGCATGGCTTTATTCATCGGATGTTTAACATCAGATGATTGCGCCGGCAATCGGCTTCGGTATAAGCTCAACGCACTAGCTGGCCGAAGAGCCGGCAGTCGGGAGCGAACAGGTTCATGCGTACCAAACGCACCAAATCTGCCGAAAAGCGTACGAAGCCAGGCCGCATTCAGGCGGTGCTGACGACACTCGGCCGTGAAATCGCTCAGGAGATCATCCCGGCCGGCACGGTACTGCCACCTGAAAGTGATCTCGAGGCTCGCTTCGGCGTGGGTCGCGGTGTCGTCCGTGAGGCGATCAAAACGCTGTCGGGCAAGGGGCTTATCAGCGTCCAGCCCCGTCATGGCACCCGTGTATTGCCGCGGCGCGATTGGAGCCTGCTCGATCGCGACGTCTTGAGCTGGCTGATCGGCCACGACAAACCCGACCTCGCATTATTGCTGGCCGTCCAGGAAGTCCGCTCGATCATTGAGCCAGCCGCTGCCGCGCTTGCCGCCACCCGCGCCACCAAGAAGGACCGGCAGCGGATCAATGCAGCCTTGGAAGCGATGCAAACCGCGGACAATCAGGCCACGGCAACTGCCGCGGACAAGGCGTTTCACCTCGCCATTCTGGACGCCACGCACAATCCGGTACTGCAGGGCTTTCGGAGCGCGATCGACACGATTCTAAGCACGGTCTTTGTGGTCGCCGTCGACAGCGTCGATGGCTGGTTCGACGAGAATCTTCCCAACCATGCCGCCACCGCTCGCGCCATCGACGAGGGTAATGCCAAGAAAGCCCGCAGCGCCATGGAACAAGTCCTTGGCTACACCCAATCCAAATTGGCTAGGCGAGATAACCGGGCCAGGCGCCGCAAAGGTCCGTCAGGTGATGCCCCTGATGTGAGGCAACGGCAATGAAGCGGCACCCGCTCTCTTCATCGCTTTGGTTCTGCGCCCCATTTGCAGTGCTACTTGTTCTCTGGGCGGTCCTCATCCCCTATTTCGACGTCAGCCCCCGGTTGTTTCCTCACATCACCTCTGTGGCCCGGGCTGGCATCGAGGGGATACAGGACGGAAGCCTTATTCAGCACATCGGTGCGAGCCTGCTCCGCGTCGCCGTCGGCACGGTACTCGCGCTGTTGGTCGCCATTCCCCTGGGCGTCGCCATGGGCGTCAGCCCGGTTGTCTCCAGCTTCCTGACACCGCTCTTCAGATTTTTCTCGGTGCTGGCCGGCATCGCGTGGATCCCGATTGCGACGCTATGGTTCGGCTACGGCTTCGGCGCCATCACCTTCGTGATCTTCAATGCCGTGTTCTTCATCGTGACGTACAACACGCTGCTCGGCGTATCGACCATTCCCCTGCACGTGCGTAATGCGGCGGCGTCGCTCGGTGCCGGACGATGGGCGATGTTGAGCGAAGTGCTGCTGCCGGGCGCGCTTCCTAACATTGTCACTGGCATACGGACCGGGTTGGGCTTTGCCTGGCGCGGGCTGATCGCAGCCGAGATGATCGCCACCAACGTCGGTCTCGGTTACATGCTGTTTGTGGCGCGCGACTTCTACAAGACCGAAGTGATCGTACTCGGCATGATCGTGATCGGCGTGCTTTGGCTCCTGCTCGACCGGCTGCTCCTGGCACCGATCGAGCGCGCCACCATCGAACGCTGGGGCATGGTGCAGCGCGCATGAAATCATTTCTTCTCAAGACATGGGGTCACTACGTGCGCCTCACGGCGCGCTGGCCGTCGATCGGTTCCATCGCGCCGTTCATTCCCGTGATCGCGGCGTGGTGGATCGTCACCGAACTGCAGATATTTCCCCGCGTGTTCTTGCCCGGACCGGGGGAAGTGGTGCGCTCGTTCGGATCGCTGGTTTATACTGGCGTCCTGCCGGAGTACCTGCAGGACAGCATGGTGCGCCTCGCCGTCGGTGCATTCTGGGGCATCGCGCTCGGCATTCCGCTCGGCATCCTGGTGGGCCTTAGCCGGCGGGCGCACGCGATGCTGTGGCCTCCGCTGCTGTTCTTCCAGGCTATCGGCGACATCGCCTGGCTGCCGATCCTGGTGATCTGGTTCGGTTACGGCCTCACGACCATTACGGTCGTCATTGTCTACACGGTGATCTTCCCGGTCATTCTGAACACGGTGCTGGGAGTCCGTTCGATCTCCATCACCATGCATCGCGCCGCCCTGAGCCTCGGCGCCTCGCGCGCTCGCCTGCTGTGGGAAGTCGTGTTGCCGGGCGCCCTCCCCAACATCATTACGGGTTTGCGAAACGGGCTTGGCTACGGCTGGCGAGCGCTGATCGCAACCGAGATTATCGTCGGCACCAGCGGCATCGGC
>JAEWHY010000549.1 GCA_023387555.1 Pseudomonadota bacterium | reverse complement strand
GCGAACGGAAAGCGCGTGCAGTGCTTCGGCGGCGCCAAGAACCACATGATCGTGATGCCGGACGCCGACATGGACCAGGCGGTCGATGCGCTGATCGGCGCGGGTTACGGCTCGGCGGGCGAGCGCTGCATGGCGATCTCGGTTGCGGTCCCGGTCGGCGAGAAGACCGCCGACGCGCTGGTGCAGAAACTGATCCCGCGGGTTGAAAGCCTCAAGGTCGGTCCGTCGACCGATCCGCAGGCCGACTACGGCCCGCTGGTCACCAAGGCGCACCTCAACAAGGTCCGGGACTATGTCGATCTCGGCGTGAAGGAAGGCGCCAAGCTGCTCGTGGACGGCCGCGGCTTCAAGCTGCAGGGCTACGAGAACGGCAACTTCATGGGCGGCTGCCTGTTCGACCATGTGACGCCGGACATGACCATCTACAAGGAAGAGATCTTCGGGCCTGTCCTGTCGGTGGTTCGCGCCAAGGACTTCGAAGATGCGCTGCGGCTGCCGACCGAGCACGAATACGGCAACGGCGTTTCGATCTTCACCCGTGACGGCGACACCGCCCGCGATTTCGCCTCGCGCGTGAATGTCGGCATGGTCGGCGTGAACTTCGCGATCCCCGTGCCGCTCTCCTACTACACCTTCGGCGGCTGGAAGAAGTCGGGCTTCGGCGACCTCAACCAGCACGGCCCGGACTCGATCCGCTTCTATACGAAGACCAAGACGGTCACGGCGCGCTGGCCCTCGGGGACCAAGGAAGGCGCCGAATTCGTCATCCCCACGATGCGCTAAGCGCACCGTCGGTTCTATCGCATGCGCAATGGCCGGGCTTATGCCCGGCCATTGTCGTTTCAGGGGGCCGGCGAGACGGCCGCGAGACGGCGCAACACGCCGCCCTAATGCGCGTGACCGCACCAGCGCTGCACATGGTACGGCTGGCTGGCGAGGCCGACGCAATAATCCAGCACAACGGGCTCCAGCGCCTGCACGAAGTCTCGCGCGCCGCGGTTGACCTCGTCCAGACGCGCGACCGCATCGCTGGCTTCCGACGCCAGCTTGCGCATATCCACGCCGAGTACTCTGCCACCCTCCACCACCATCCGGCCGCCGACCATCACGCGGTCGACCCCGGTGCCGTCCTCGCAGAACACCACGTTGAGCAACGGATCGTTCATCGGGATATAATTGATGCTGGTGAGGTCGAGAAAAACGATATCGGCCTTGTAGCCCTGCTCCAGCCGGCCGATGGTCTTCTCCATGCCGAGCGCCTTGGCGCCGCCGACGGTCGCCGCCTCGAAGGCTTCGGCGGCGGTCAGCCACTGCCGGGGATCGGGCCCCTGCACGCGCGAGCCGAAGGCAGCAAGCCGCATCGCCTCGAACATGTTGAGATTATCGGACGACAGACACCCGTCGGTGCCGATGCCGAAGGTGATGCCGCGGTCGCGCATCTTGCGGGTCGCGGCAAGTCCGGAGCCGAGTTTCAGGTTGCTGCCGGGATTATGGGCGACCGAGCAGCCGTGATCGGCAAGCCGTGCGAAATCGTCGTCATCGAGCCAGATCGCATGCGCCGCGGTGAAGTTCGGGCCAAGCAACCCGACCTCGGCGAGATGACCGACGAGCGTCTTGCCGTATCGCTTGAGGCCGACGACCGCCTGCACCTTCGACTCCGCCACATGCATCTGCACGCCGATACCGTGATCGCGCGCAAGATCGCGGCAAGCGCGGATGAAATCGTCGCTGCAGTGATGCGGAATCGTCGGCCCCAGCGCGGGACGAAGCTGATCCTGGTTCCAGCGCCAGCCGTCGATGATCGACTTGCAGGTGGCGAGACTGACGCCGTAGGGCTGCATCCGCACGGCTTCTGCGCGTTCGCGCAGATGCGCCGGAAAAGCATCGAGCAGTCCGGGAATGGCGCGGTAAAAACTGGTATCGGCCATCATCGGCGCAATGACAGCACGCATGCCGACATCGTTGTAGGCACGTGCCACCGCATCGATCCCTTCGGCCGAGGGGGCCGGTATCTCCGCGGTCAAATCGTAGCAGGCGGTGCAGCCCTTCTGCACCATTTCGACGGCGCCGATATAGGCCGACAGGTATTTGGTGTCGGTGGTGCGGCCGCCGGCGGTCCAGGGATAGGCGTTGAGGAGAAGTTCCAGCGACCAGCGGTCGGCCAAACCCTTGGCGAGATGCACGGTGGCGTGCGTGTGGGTGTTGATCAGGCCGGGGATCAGCAGACGATCGGATGCATCGACCCGGCAGGCATCCTCGGTCACTGCTTCGCCCGGATTGAGCACCGCGACGATGGTATCGCCATCGAGCAGAAGATCGGCGGGCGCGCCGTCAAGACGCCCTGCCGACAACAGGCGTCCACCTGTGATCAGTTGCTTCACGCTGCGTCCACCTCCTCGACGATGGCCGCGTCTTCGATGCGCAGCATCGAAGCGGTCCCGCCAACGATCCGCAAGCCGAAATCAAGCCTGCCCACGACACGGACCGGCCGTTCGCCCTCGCGCGGCGCCGCGCGCAAACCCGGCAATGCGATCACTGCGACCGGAACCGCCGCACAATCCGGACATTGCCCGGGCTCCTGAACGAGAGACACATTGCAGCCAGGACCGTGCGCATGCGC
>JAEWHY010000514.1 GCA_023387555.1 Pseudomonadota bacterium | reverse complement strand
GTCACCGGCGGTATCGGCTACAAGGTGACACCGAACGTGCTGGTCGGCGTGTTCGGGGGCTATGAGGATTTCCGCTACGACTTCGCGTCGTTGTCCGGCAAGCTGAAGGGCGACGGCGGCACCATCGGCGGCTATGCGGCCTGGAAGATCGCACCGACTTTGCGCTGGGACGCCATGCTCGGCTGGTCCAGCATCGTCTATGATGCCAGCGCCGGTACCGCGTCGGGCAATTTCGACGGCTCGCGCTGGCTGCTCTCGACCGGACTGACCGGCTTCTACCGATACGCGGCTTATATCGTCGAGCCTTCGGCGAAGGTGTTTGCCTTGGGGGAGCGGCAGGATGCCTGGACCGATAGCCTCGGCACCTTGCAGGACGAGCGCAGCTTCTCCACCGGCCGCGTGTCGCTCGGTGGCCGCGTCATCGCGCCGACGCAATACAGCGCGTTCTCGCTCGCGCCGTATCTCGGCGTCTATGGCGACTGGCGCTTCTCTTCGGACGATGCACTGCCGGTGGATGTGCCCAATGCCGGGCTGATCGACGGCTGGTCCGGCCGTATCACCGGCGGGGTGGCCGTGAGTGCACCGGGCGGCGGCGCTCTGTCGCTCGGCGGTGAATATGGCGGCATCGGCGCAGGCTACGGTGTGTGGACCGCCAACGCGCGGCTGCACCGGCCGTTCTGAACGGCTCGCATCACAGCCTACGCTTCAAACAACAAAGGGCGCGGTGAGAACCGCGCCCTTTGTTTGTTGATTCAAGTTGTGCGTGAATGAGAATGAGACTTGCGCGAAGATTTTTTTCGTTGCGGCTTTCGGTATTCTTTTGCCTCATCGCGAATCAGAATTACGATTCCAGACGATGGCGCATGTCGCGGGGGCGGCGCGCTGATCGTTTCGAGAATTGCTTTGGGGGCTTTGTGCTGGGAATGGGAATGCGCGGCGGGGCACAAGGCTCCGCCATTTTTCGTGGTGTTGCCCTCAGTGTTTGCGTTTCAGGTTTTTTGATCGGTGCGAACGGCGCCGCCAGCGCGGCACCATCGCCAATGGGCTGTTCGGCATTGAACGGCAGCTTCACCGGCAACGTCGTCTCGGGCAATACATCCAGCACGGGTTTTTCTGCCGGCGATGTCGTGACGCTGACAGTCTCAACAGCCGGCACCTTTGCCAGCATCTCGCTTATGGGTTCGGATTCGGGTTCGCTGCTGATGCCTGGGAATACCGTGGGCACTCGGACCTACACGGTCCCGGCCGGTACGGCAGAGACCTTAACAATCGGCGGCGTGACGGACGGTATCGACGCCGCTGCCAGTTATTCGTGGAGCTGTGTGTCCGGCGGTGGCTCGACCGGCGGCAAGACCGACAGCGACAAGCTGGACAACGTGCAGAACGCAGGCTCGGTCGTGGTGGCAAACACCTCCGGCGCGAATATCAGCGGCTCGGTCAATGGCGCGATCGACAACGCGCTCAACCAGTCAGAGTCCGCGTCGTCGGGGTCCATGTCGTCGACGCCGATGGGCCGCGAGGAATTCGCTGATTATTATGCTTCGTCGGCGTGGCATGTGGAGAGCAAGGAGAGCGAATCCTACCGCGAGATGTACAAGCTGGGGCTGGACGTATTCGATAGTGAGACGAAACGTGGGTTTGTCCTGTATCGGGCACCTAGAGGCTATAAGCCTGTTTGGCAGCCCTCGACGGCGTCCCCGTTCGCGGCCGAACGCCGCTCAAACGTGTCCGACCGTGCCGAGGAAGCCTTCGCAGCGCTAGGCTATGCTTCTGTCAACAAGGCGCCGTCGCGAGTTGCACCTGCCTTCGTGCCGCAATGGAGCACATGGGCCGATGTGCGCGGCACCGGCTTCGAGCAATCGGATTCAAGCGTGTTCAAAGGCACGCAGGTCAACGCCACCGCCGGTCTCAATTACAAGATCAGGCCTAATCTCGTGGTCGGTCTGTTCGGCGGCTATGAAAACTTCGATTACGAGTTTGCTTCGCTCACCGGAAGGCTGAAGGGCAATGGCGGCACGGTCGGCACCTATGCCGGCTGGCAGATCACGCCGACCTTGCGCTGGAAGGGCATGGTGGGCTGGACCGGCCTTGGCTATGACGCGAAGGCTGGCTCGGCGGCGGGCAGTTTCGATGGATCGCGCTGGCTGTTCTCGACCGGTCTGACCGGCAGCTACCGTGTTGCCGCTTACATCATCGAGCCGTCGGCCGATGTGTTCGCGATCTGGGAGCGACAGACGGCCTACACCGACACGCTCGGCGCGCTGCATGACGCGCGCAGTTTCTCGTCGGGTCGCGTCTCGCTCGGCGCTCGGGCGCTTGCGCCGGCGCAGGGGCTGTTCGGCGCGACGCCGTATCTCGGCTTCTACGGCGACTGGCGCTTCGCGTCGAACGATGCCCAGCCGGCCGCCGCGCCGTTCGCCGGCATTGGCGAGGGCTGGTCGGCGCGTGTCACCGGCGGCCTCAGCATGCGCGTGTTCACGACCGGGTCGCTGTCGCTCGGCGGCGAATACGGCGGCATCGGCGCCGACTACAAATTGTGGACCGCCAATGTGCGGCTGAACATGCCGTTCTGATCGGGGCGGATCACAGCCAGGGTTTCAAACGAAAAGGGCGCGGTGAAAACCGCGTCCTTTGCGTTTTCGGAATGTCGCTGGTTCAAGGGACGGAGCCTCAGCGGGACTGATGCGCGGCGATGCTTTCGATCTTGTTGGTCCAGATGCCGAGGTTGTGACGCTGGGGGAGTTGTCCGGCCTGCTCGGGCGTGTCCACGCCGGTCGCGCCGTCGGTGCCGTCCATGTTTCCGACCACGAAAACCGGCGTGCCGACACGCGCCATGCGCGCCAGCAGCCGGTCCGGCCAGCCCCAAAGCCACGGCGCGACGTTGCGGGGCACCAGCAGGATGTTGTGCGCGCAGGCCTGCGGCACATAGCCCGACCATCCGAGTGCGATGTAGCGGACGCCGCAAGCCAGCAGCGATTGCTTGGACATCACCGCCATCGTCGGTAAGGGCTTCCTGACTTCGGCAACCGGCCGGTCGCCACCATAGACCATCAATCGCTGCAATTGATTGTCGGGCAGACGCCCCAGCCGTTCGGCGAGGGCCGCGCCTTCGTCCGGATCGTTGCTCTTGATGTTGATCATGAAGCGCTTGTCGGGAAACCGCTCCAGCACTTCGTCGAGCGATGGCATCATGCCGATGCCCTTGCCGCGAAACGGGAAGGTCTGGCCGCCGTCCGCCGTATATCCGTAACCGATGTCGAGCTGCTTGAGTTCGGCGAGACTTTTCTCCCGCGTAACGCCCTTGCCGTCGGTGCGGCAATCCAGCGTCCAGTCATGAAAGACCGCAAACCGGCCGTCCGTGGTGGGATGAATATCGAACTCGACGATATCGGCACCGGCACGGAATGCCGCGTCTATCGAAGCGAGCGTGTTCTCCAGATAGGCGTGAGTCGGGGCGTTGATCCGCGTCGCGGTACAGGTATCCGTCTTCAGGTCGTCGCGGTGATAGGTCTGATGCACGCCGCGATGCGCGAGAAGGATCGGCTTGCCGGTTTGCGCCGGCGCGAGCCAGCTCGCGTTCAGGAGATAGACGGCGATGGCAATGAAAAGCAGGACGCCAAAAACGACACGGCAGCGCATGTGAAATTCTCGAGCCGAAACACAGGCTACATCCGTGCGGATCGGGACAAAAAAAGGGCGCGGCGAAAGCTGCGCCCTTTTCTTTTGTGGATGAGGCCGCGGCTTACGCCGCCATCGCCTTCTTCAAATTCTCGTCGATCTTGTCGAGGAAGCCGGTGGTCGAGAGCCAGCGCTGCTCGGGGCCGACCAGGAGCGCGAGGTCCTTGGTCATGTAGCCGGACTCCACGGTATCGATGCAGACCTTCTCCAGCGTGGTTGCGAATTTCGAAAGTTCCGCATTGTTGTCGAGCTTGGCGCGGTGGGCGAGGCCGCGCGTCCAGGCGAAGATCGAGGCGATGGAATTGGTCGAGGTCTCGTTGCCCTTCTGATGCTCGCGATAGTGGCGCGTCACCGTGCCATGCGCAGCTTCTGCTTCCACCACCTTGCCGTCCGGGGTCATCAGCACCGAGGTCATCAGGCCGAGCGAGCCGAAGCCCTGAGCCACCGTATCGGACTGCACGTCGCCATCGTAGTTCTTGCAGGCCCAGACATAGCCGCCGGACCATTTCAGCGCCGAGGCGACCATGTCGTCGATCAGGCGGTGCTGGTAGATGATGCCGCGCCTGTCGAACTCGGCCTTGAACTCCTTGTCGAAGATCTCCTGGAACAGCTCCATGAAGCGGCCGTCATACTGCTTCAGGATGGTGTTCTTGGTCGACAGATAGACCGAATAATTGCGCGACAGGCCGTAATTGAACGAGGCGTAGGCGAAGTCGCGGATCGATGCGTCGAGATTGTACATCGCCATGGTGACGCCGGAGCCGGGCGCATCGAAGACGTCCCGCTCGATCACCGTGCCGTCTTCGCCTTCGAACTTGAGGGTGAGCTTGCCCTTGCCGGGGAACTTGAAATCGGTGGCGCGATACTGGTCGCCGTAGGCGTGACGGCCGATGATGATCGGCTGGGTCCAGCCCGGCACGAGGCGCGGCACGTTTTTGCAGATGATCGGTTCGCGGAAGATGGTGCCGCCGAGGATGTTGCGGATGGTGCCGTTCGGCGAGCGCCACATGTCCTTGAGGCCGAATTCCTTCACGCGGCCTTCGTCCGGCGTAATGGTGGCGCATTTTACGGCAACGCCGACTTCCTTGGTCTTGTTGGCGGCGTCGATGGTGATCTGATCGCCGGTCTCGTCGCGCTTCTGGATGCTCAGATCGTAGTAGAGCAGGTCGATATCCAGATAGGGATGGATCAGCTTGTCCTTGATAAGCTGCCAGATGATCCGGGTCATCTCGTCGCCGTCCATTTCGACGACGGGATTCGTCACCTTGATCTTCGCCATTGCAAAGAGCCACCTTTTGAAAGCCGGCCGGCCGAGCCGCGATGCGGCCCGGAACCAGACCGGGAAGAGAGCCACGGTCCTCGAACGGACAGGAAATTTGGTGCGGTGTCACGATGCCCGGTACGCGACCGCCGACACGGGCGCTCTATAGCATCGCGCCTATGGGCGTGAAAGCGCCGGGGCCATAGCCTTTAGGCTTGATTGGAGGCACCGTCATTGCGGTGGTTCTGATCGGTCCCGAGCGGTCGGCTGCTACGCAGGAACATATGTCAGTCGGATCGTGTCCTCGCCGACAGTCTCGCTGGCCACAAGGCGGAGCGGGGGCCGGGCGGCGGCGAAGAACGGTTTGCCGCGACCGAGCACAAAGGGGCGGAAGTAGAGGCGGTATTCATCGATGAGGCCAAGATCCGTCAGGCTTCCTGCCAGTTCGGGTCCGGCAACCGCGATGTCGCCGGTGTGCTCGGCCTTCAGCGCGACCATCGCCACCGCGAGGTCGCTGCCGACGAGGGTGGCGTTGGGCCCAACCGACTTCAAGGTGCGGGAGACGACCCACTTCGGATGCGTGCGCCAGGCGGCCGCGAACTCAAGTTCGTCCGGGCCCCATTCGGAATGGTCCTCGTCCCAATATTGCATCACCTCGTACACGCGACGTCCATAGACGCTGCCGGTGAGGTTGCGCACAAGCTCGATCCAGTGACGAAACAGCACGGGGTCCGGGCCCATCTCCGTGTGATCGACGTAGCCGTCCAACGACAGGTTCATTCCGAACACGAACTTGGCCATGCAGCGCGATCCTCTTTTCGACCTCTATGAAACGCAGTCAGAGACACCTTTGTGGGGGGGGGGAGCAAGGTCAGGCTCGCGCGCAAAAGAAAACCCGCCCGATGCATGGAGCATCGAGCGGGTCATCAAAGCGTTCCGCCTTCGCCTCAGAGCGCCGCGAGTGCGGCGTTCAGCGTGGCGCTCGGC
>JAEWHY010000501.1 GCA_023387555.1 Pseudomonadota bacterium | reverse complement strand
TTAGCATGGATGTTCCGCAGTTTCGATGACGGTTTGCGTCTGACGTCACGGAAAGGAAGACCAAGGTCCAAGCCAAAAGGCGCCGCCCCGAGGTGCCGGAACCCAAGCGTTAACGAAGCCCTTCGATCTCCATCAATCAAATTTCTTGCGGATAACAAAAAATAAGGAACTCCGGAGCACGATGGCATCGAACGCCGCGAGGCTGCAGAGAGACGGCAGGCTTAACAGAGTGTGAAGCGGCAGGTGGCGCCACCGGCCTGTCCGTCATCAAAAAATAAGGAATTTGCATCCAGTCTGGGTGGTTGTCTGGAGACCGTAATGGGTGGATCCCTGTCCCGAGCTGCTATGCAGGCCTTCTACGAGGCGCTGGCTTCGCGCGACCCGGTGCGCCTGTCCCAGCACCTCGCCGACGACGTGGAATGGCATATGGCCGGTCCGGTCGACGTGATCCTGTTTTGCGGTTACCGCCGCGGCAAGGCTGCGGTCGCCGACTACATCGGGCGGCTGGTGCCCTCGATGTTCGCGTTCAAGCGCTTCGATCTGGAAGAGATTGTCATCGAAGGCGACACCGCGGCGATGATCAACAACGTCACCGTTGTGCAGAAGGATACCGGCCGGATCCTGACCTATCAGACCGCCATCTTCGTCGTGTTCCGCGACGGCAAGGTCGCCTCGATGAAGGGGGTGGCGGACACCTTCGATATGGCCGAGCAGGTGGTCGGTTACCGGATCGACGCCTACCGCGAACCGGATGGCCCCAACTTCAGGGATGTGATCGCACTATGAGCGCACCGATCAGTGCCCTTGCGCTTCCGGAGTCCGCGGGCGAATTCGATCTGCCGGCCTGGATTGCGTCATTTTATCGCGCCTATATCTCACGCGACCCGGACTTGCTGGATGCGGTGCTGGACGACGATGTCACCTGGATTCTCACCGGTCCGGCGGAGCAGTTCGACTATCACGGGTCGCGGCGCGGGAAACAGGCCGTGATCGAGCTCGTGATCCGCATCATGCCGTGCTTCTTCCACATCACGGATTTCGAGTTCGAGCATCTGGTGGTGCAGGGCGGGCGTGTGGCGACCTATGGCCATGTTCGCGCGCGTCAGCGCGACACCGGCCGCTCGCTGTATTTTCGTGTCGCGCATTTCCTGCGCTTCCGCGATGGCAAGCTGATCGCCTTCCGCAGCATCGCCGACACCTTCGACATGGCCGAACAGGTGGTCGGGCATCCGATCGACGTGACCAAGCGCATCGAGCATGTGTCGCTGGTGCCCGAAGACGACGCGCTGCTGAGTTTATAAGGCTGGGCTCATCCCAGCCTGCCGGCCGCGCCGCTACGCCAGCCGCGTCATCACGCCGTGGCGGGCCAGGATTTCCTGCACGGTCTTGACCAGCTGGTCGCGCGCTACCTTGCGCTGCGCCTGGGCCTGCTTCTGCAGATACTCGTCGCGGCCTTTTTCCAGCTTCGACAGCTCGGCGCCGAGGATCAGGTCCTTCACCACCACCTGTTCGCCGGCCGGGTCGTTCTTTTCATCCGAGCCCTGGATCACGACGCAGGGCGCGTTGCGCTTGTCGGCATACTTCATTTGCGGATTGAACTTTCCCGAACCCAGATACATTTCGGCGCGGATGCCTGCGGCACGCAGCCCCGAAACCATGCGCTGATAATCTGCGATTCGATCCGGATCGAAAACCGTGACCACCACGGGGCCGAAATTTGGCTGTGTATCGCCGCGATTCACAAGCGCGAGAGCCGCCGCCAGCCGCGACACGCCGATCGAGAATCCGGTCGCGGGAACCGGCTCGCCGCGAAAGCGCGAGACGAGGCCGTCGTAACGTCCGCCGCCCCCGACCGAACCGAACCGCACCGGGCGGCCCTTCTCGTCCTTCGTCTCGAGCAGCAGTTCGACCTCATAGACCGGACCGGTGTAATATTCGAGGCCGCGCACGACGGACGGGTCAATGCGGATGCGGTCTTCGTCGTAGCCGGCAGCTCTGACGAGTTCGCGAATCTGGTCGAGTTCGTCGAAGCCCGCTTTCCCGGTCTCGTTCAGTTGCGCCGTCTGAACTGACGCTGCGCCGTCCGGTTTCAGCAGGCTCAGAACGATTTCGCTCTGGCGTTCGTCCAGTCCGGCACCCTTGGTGAAGTCGCCGCTCTCGTCCTTGCGGCCTTCGCCGAGCAGCTTCTTCACTTCGCTCAGAGCGAACTTGTCGGCCTTGTCGATGGCGCGAAGCACGGTGAGGCGCTTGTCGCTCGCGATGTCGGCGGCATCCATCACGCCATCCAGCACCTTGCGGTTATTCACCTTCACCACATAGCTGCCGCGCGGAATGCCGAGCGCTTCCATGGTGTCCGCGGCCATCATGCAGATCTCGGCATCGGCCGCCATCGAGGCCGAGCCGACCGTATCGGCATCGAACTGCATGAACTGCCGGTAGCGGCCCGGTCCCGGCTTCTCGTTGCGGAACACCCAGCCCTCGCGATAGCTGCGATAGGGCTTGGGCAATGCGTCGAAATTCTCGGCGACATAGCGCGCCAGCGGCGCGGTCAGGTCGTAGCGCAGGCTCATCCATTGCTCGTCGTCGTCCTGGAACGAGAACACGCCCTCGTTCGGACGGTCCTGGTCGGGCAGGAACTTGCCGAGCGCGTCGGTATATTCGATCGCGGGGGTCTCCACCGGATCGAAGCCATAGTGTTCGTAGACGGCGCGGATCTTTTCCAGCATCGCGCGCGTCCCCGCGATCTCTGAGGGGGTCCGGTCCACAAGGCCGCGCGGCAGCCGCGCCTTCAGTTTGCTCGGTTTGTCGATCATTGTTGGTTGCTACAGCCTACAGTCGCGCGGGTGGTAACAGCCCCGCCAGCGCGCCGCAAACCCTTCTTCGGTCCTTCCCCTGCGAAGCGGTGGGGAGGGCCGTATTGCATGAGGGGCGGGGCGAGCGCGCCCGTCATGCAGTACCGCCACTTGCGCTTCGCAAAACGATGCGCGCATTGTCCGCCGATACGAAGCCTCAATTTCGGAGCTCCAATGAGCACCCAATCCGCGCGCAAGCCTGTTGCCACCGCCGTCCCGAACGACCTCGAGGCGTTCTGGATGCCCTTTACCGCCAACCGCGCGTTCAAGAAGCGCCCGCGCATGGTGTCGCGGGCCAAGGACATGCATTACTACACGCCGGAGGGAAAGCCGGTGATCGACGGCTCCGCAGGCCTGTGGTGCACCAACGCCGGCCACAACCGCGAGCCGATCGTCGCGGCGATCCAGGCGCAGGCGGCGGAAATGGATTTCGCGCCGCCGTTCCAGTACGCCAATCCGAAATCGTTCGAACTCGCCAGCCGGATCGCGGCGATGGCGCCGGGCGATCTCGACCATGTGTTCTTCTGCAATTCCGGTTCTGAAGCGGTCGATACCGCGATGAAGATCGCGCTCGCCTATTGGGTGGCGCGCGGGCAGGGCCAGCGTCAGCGCTTCATCGGGCGCGAGCGCGGCTATCACGGCGTCGGCTTCGGCGGCATGTCGGTCGGCGGCATCGGCAACAACCGCAAGGCCTTCGGCGTGATGCTCGGCGGCGTTGACCACCTGCCGCACACCTATAACCGCGAGCAGCAGGCGTTCTCGAAGGGCGAGCCGGAATGGGGCGCGCATCTTGCGGACGAACTCGAGCGTCTGGTGGCGCTGCACGGCGACAACACCATCGCCGCGGTATTCGTCGAGCCGATGGCCGGTTCGACCGCCGTGCTTCCGGCGCCGAAAGGCTATCTGCAGCGACTGCGCGCGATCTGCGACAAATACGGCATCCTGCTGGTGTTCGACGAGGTCATCACCGGCTTCGGCCGCCTCGGCCATGCCTTCGCCGCGGAGCGCTACGGCGTGGTCCCGGACATGATCACCTTTGCAAAGGGTGTCACCTCGGGTGCGGTGCCGATGGGCGGTGTCGTAGTGCGCAGCGGCATCCACGAAGCGTTCATGCAGGGGCCCGAGCACCTCGTGGAATTCTTCCACGGCTACACCTATTCGGCGCATCCGCTTGCGGTCGCCGCGGGCATCGCGACGCTCGATGTGTATCGCGAGGAAGGCTTGTTCGAGAAGGCCAAGGCGCTCGAGCCCAAGTGGTACGACGCCTGTATGTCGCTGAAGGGCCTGCCCAACGTGCTCGACATCCGCTGCGTCGGCATCACCGTCGGCATCGACCTTGCGTCGAAGCCCGACGGCGTCGGCAAGCGCGGCTTCGAGGCGATGGATCGCGGCTTCCACGAGGAAGGCATCATGCTGCGCGCGGTCGGCGATTCGCTCGCCATGTCGCCGCCGCTGATCGTGAGCGAAGCGCAGGTCGGCGAAATCTTCGAAAAGACCGCGCGGATCATCAAGGCGGTGGCGTAAAGATCGATGTCGTCCCCGCGAAAGCGGGGACCCATAACCACCGCTCTGCGATATGGGCCCCCGCTTTCGCGGGGGCGACACCTCACTCCGCCGGCCGCCGGAAGCCGATGACCTCGCGGTCCGGTTTCTGGTCCGCCTCGGTCTCGCCGATGATGTAGGTCGGGCGGCCGCGCGCCTCGCGCAACGTGCGCCCGACGTATTCGCCGATGATGCCGAGCACGAGCAGTTGCGCCGCGCCAAGCAGCGCAATCGTGGAGATGATCGAGGTCCAGCCGGTGAC
>JAEWHY010000476.1 GCA_023387555.1 Pseudomonadota bacterium | reverse complement strand
ACCATCACACCTGTGAAAAGTCTCAACGGCATCGACATCGGGGACGGTCAGCCCGGACCGATGACGCTCCATTTGATAAAGCAATGGAATGCCATGGTTGGGGTCGATATCGTCGAGCAGGCGCTCGCTCACCTCGATGGCCCCGATCGGCAGGTTGCGCTCGGGACCTGGGCCCAGATCCGTAGCCGCGATGGATTCGTGCCGTCGCGGCCGCGCCTGGCGGCAGAGTGAGACTTTGTTGCCGCGAGCGGTCTGGCCGGCGATGGAGGGTGACTTGTCCGCAACGCGGACAATCGCCAGCCATCTCGACCCTGTTTCCCAGCGCAACGCACAAGTGCCGCTCCGCGGTACCCGAACAGGCTTTGCCTGACGAAGTCCTTTCGATCGCCTTCCGATAGGGATTGATCCGAAACATCACGTCAGGTCACGCGTCACAATCCTCCTCTATCGAGCAACTGGGTCCATGGCAGAGCACATCAACCTCAATCCGTTCACCACCAGGCCCGAGCTTGAAGGCACATTCGGCGCCGTGGCTTCGACGCATTGGCTCGCCACTGCGGTCGGCATGGGCATCCTTGAGCGCGGTGGCAACGCGTTCGACGCCGCTGCTGCCACCGCCTTCACGCTTCAGGTGGTGGAGCCGCACACCAATGGACCGGGCGGCGATGTGCCGGTGATTGTCTACGACGTGCGCAAGGGCAAACCCGAGGTCATCTGCGGCCAGGGGCCGGCACCGGCCGCTGCGACCATCGCGCATTTCAAGAGCCTCGGCCTCGATCTGGTGCCCGGCACCGGGCTGCTCGCGCCCTGTGTTCCCGGCATGTTCGATGCCTGGATGTTGCTGTTGCGCGACTACGGCACGATGAAGCCCGCGGACGTGATCGCGCCCGCGGTCTATTACGCAGAGCATGGATTCCCGCTGGCAGAGCGGGCCAGCGCCGCCATTGAAACAGTCGCCGAGCTGTTCCGCGAGCACTGGCCGACCTCGGCGGCGGTCTATCTGCCGAACAACGCGGTGCCCGAGCCCGGTGCTCTTTTCTCCAATAAGGCGCTGGCCGAGACCTACAAGCGGGTGATCAGGGAGGCCGAGAGCGCCGGTGGCGACCGCGTGCGGCAGATCGAAAAGGCGCGCCAGACCTGGTCGCAGGGGTTCGTGGCCGAGGCCATCGATGCGTTTTGCCGGACGCAGGAGGTGATGGATGTGAGCGGCCGGCGGCATCGCGGCCTGCTCACCGGCGAAGATATGGCGAAGTGGCAGGCACACGTCGGAGCGCCGCTGACCTACGACTACGGCGGATACACGGTTTGCAAGCCGTCGTGGAGCCAGGGGCCGGTGATGCTTCAGCAGCTCGCGCTGCTGAAGGGCTTCAACCTCGACGGGCTGGATGTGACCGGTCCGGACTTCATTCACCTGCTAGTGGAATGCTCCAAGCTTGCCTTTGCCGACCGTGAGAAGTTTTACGGCGATCCCGACTTCGTCGAGGTGCCGTTCGAGACGCTGTTGTCGGACGCCTATAATGCGGAGCGCCGGAAGCTCGTGTCCGACACGGCCTCGATGGATTTGCGGCCCGGATCGGTCGAGGGCCTTGGCTCGATCGTCAAACTCAAGGCCGGCGCCAAGATCGTCTCCGGCATGGGCGCGGGCGAACCGACGGTCGGCCGCATGGGCGAGGTGATCGGCGACACGGTGCATTTCGACGTGGTCGATCAGGCTGGAAACATGGTGTCCGCAACGCCGTCCGGTGGCTGGCTGACGTCATCGCCGATCATTCCGGAGCTTGGATTTCCGCTCGGCACGCGCATGCAGATGTTCTGGCTGGAGGAAAACCATCCGGCTGCACTCGAGCCCGGCAAGAGGCCGCGCACGACGCTCACACCGACGATGGCGCTGCGTGACGGCGACGCCTACATGGCCTGGGGCTCGCCCGGCGGCGACCAGCAGGATCAGTGGATCACCCAGTTCTTCATCCGGCATGTGCATGCCAAGATGAATCTCCAGGAGGCCATCGACGCGCCCGCCTGGCATTCCGAACATTTCCCGATCTCGTTCTGGCCGCGCACCGCGCGGCCCGGCGTGCTGCAGATCGAGTCACGCGTGCCCAAGGCGACGCGGGACGAGTTGGCGCGCCGCGGCCATATCCTCGAGATCGAGCCGGAATGGTCGGAGGGCCGTCTCACGGCGGTGTCGAAGGTCGGCCGCCGCCGCAGGGCCGCTGCAAACCCGCGCGGCATGCAAGGCTACGCTGCGGGACGATGAACAAGCGCAAGGCGGCGGTCGATTGATTTTACGAAAGCGACGGCCGGCGTGCCGCCCGACCATGGTCGGGGACGGGCGTCCTGCTGTCGTGCTTTCGCGAATTCTGTAGTCGTGATTTTGCAAAGTCGGAGAACAAATATGCAAGTGCGTACTGCTGTCTTGGCTTCTCTCGCCGTTGTCGCTGCATTCGTGAGTTCCGGGAATGCAAAGGCGCAGGAATTCCCCACGCGCCCGGTCACCCTGGTCGTACCCTATCCTGCGGGCGGCACCTCCGATGTGATCGCGCGTATTCTGGCGGAGGGGATGCGCAAGCCTCTCGGCCAGCCTGTCGTTATTGAAAATATCGGTGGCGCGGCCGGCAGCATTGGAGTCGGCCGGGTGGCCCGCGCAGAGCCCGATGGCTACACGCTCGTCCTCGGCAGTCTGAACACGCATGTCATAAACGCAGCGATTTCTCAGTTGCCTTATGACGTGGTGAACGATTTCGAGCCGATCGCTCTGCTCTCGAGCTCTTCCGGTCTGCTTGTTGCGAAGAATTCGATGCCCGCGAAGGACCTCAAGGAACTGATCGCCTGGCTGAAAGCCAATCCGGGCAAGGCATCGTGGGGCACGCAAGGCGTCGGCGGTCCGTCGCATGTCGGCGGCGTGCTTTTTCAGAAGCTCACCGGGACTGACTATCAGTTCGTACCGTATCGCGGCAACGCAGCCGCCATGCAGGATCTGGTCTCCGGACAGATCGACCTGATGCTGTGTCCGCCGGACGTTGCTCTGCCGCAGATCCGGGGAGGGAAGATCAAGGCTTACGCCGTCGCATCCAAGGATCGCCTGGCATTGGCGCCCGACGTGCCGACTGTCGATGAAGCGGGATTGCCCGGTTATCATTCGACGGTATGGGCGGCACTCTGGACATCCAAGGGCACCCCGAAGCCTGTGATCGCGAAGCTCAACGCCGCGGTTTCGGAGGCGCTGGCCGATCCAACGATTCGTTCGCGGTTGTCCGAGCTCGGGCAGACGGTATTCCCGAAGGAGATGCAGAGCGCGGAGACGCTCGGCGCTTACCACGCGGCCGAGGTCAAGAAGTGGTGGCCGGTCATCAAGGCGGCCAACATCCAGGCGAAGTAACAACAGAAGTCGGCGTCAAGCGCGCTCCGCAATTTGGGCGCGCTTGCGCTACGCCTTGGCGCGTCGCCGCACGTCCGATCCGATTTTCTCACCCAGCGGAAGCGCCTGTTTTTTCGGATGGCATTGCCGAAGCTTAATCAGCCCGCGGATTGACGCGGATACGAAGAATCGCTTCATTCGTTGAAGGCTGTCGCAACGGCATCCCGACAACAATGCTATCTGCATGTGAGTATGAGTACAACCTTCGCCTACGGCGCACATATCCGCGCAAATGATATCCGCCAGCACTATC
>JAEWHY010000411.1 GCA_023387555.1 Pseudomonadota bacterium | reverse complement strand
ACGCGTCGGCGGCTTGCGGGCCGGCGGCTCGCCAAAGAAAAAGAACTGGGCCTGGGCCGCCGGTGTCAGCGTCGCGAGGACGGCGGCGGCGAGGACCGGGGTCAAAATGCGCGGAAAATGCATCATTGTGATTGTTTGCCTGTGGCAGGGAACAGCACGCAAACCGGGGACACGTTAACCCACGGGCTCAATGGCAAGGGTAGATTCTAAACCCGTGACCATGTTCCGGTCGTGATTCGATAATAGCCGGTGCCCGGTTTGTTTTGATTCGTCCAGCGGGTACCCCCAAACTGATCCAAGAGTCCGGCCTCCCGGGCCATAAGCCCGGTTCAAAGCCTCGGAGCCGTGCGTGACCGCCAGGTTTCCCGGAACAATGAGCCTGAACGTTTTGACAGGTATCGGTGCCGCGATTTTTGCGGTCGCCTGCACCTTGATGCTCGATCACGGCATCATCGCGACCGCGCAGGCCACGACCGCCGAAAATCTCGCACCCCCTCTGCCGCGCCCGCGGCCGGTGGTCCGCACCCCGCGTCCGCGCACCGGAAGCTTCCCGGGGATGACCCGGCTGATGGACTTCGAGTCCGCGCCGTTTCCCTACGACGGCAAGAACCCGGTGACCGGCAAGCCGTTCTTCAACGTGTTCTATGAAGGCCGGTTCGGGCGGCGCGGCGCCCGCGGACAGGTCTATTGGGAAAACGAAACCTACACCGATCCGCGGGTGCTGCTGCACATCCCCAAGGGATTCGACATCCGTAAGCCCGCGGTGATCGTGGTGTTCTTCCACGGCCATGGCGCCAAGATCGACCGCGACGTGCGCGACCGCCAGCAGGTTGCCGAGCAGATCACCCGGTCCGATGCGAATGCCGTCGTGGTCGCGCCGCAGTTCGCCGTCAACGCCGCCGATTCCGCACCGGGCGCGTTCTGGGAGCCCGGCTTTTTCGACGAATTCCTGAGCGAGGCCGCAGAACAACTGGCGCTGATGCTGGGTCAGCCCAAAGCGGTGCGCACCTTCTTCCGGATGCCGATCATCTTCATCAGCTACAGCGGCGGCTTTGTACCGACCGCCTGGGCGCTGCGGCTGGGCCAGGTCAAGGACCGGCTACGAGGCATCGTGCTGATGGATTCGCTTTACGGCGAACTTGAGCATTTCGAGAAATGGGTTACATCCAATCGCCGCGGTTTTTTCATCAGCGGCTATCTGGGATCGACGCGCGCCCGCAATCTTCAGCTCCAGCGCGAACTGATCGACAAGGGAATCAAGATCACGAAATCGCTTGAGGGCAATATCCGCCCGGGAAGCGTGGTGTTCATCCCCGGTCATCCAGAGGATTCGCACCGGAATTATGTTACGCAGGCCTGGACCACCGATCCGATCGCGGACATCCTCAATCGCCTGCCGGAATTTCATCAGTAAATCGGAAAGCTCCTCCTCGTGAACGAACAGACCAAGCCGCTCGCCGGCCGCGTGGCCATTGTCACCGGCTCGGGACGCAATATCGGACGTGCCATCGCGCTCGCCTTCGCTGAGGCCGGGGCGCGCGTCGTCATCAACGGCCATCGCGACCAGGCGGCGCTCGATTGCGTCGTGGACGAGATCCGGCAAGCCGGCGGCGAGGCCATCGCCTGCCTTGCCGATGTATCACGCGACGAGGAGATAGCGCGCATGGTCGCGCTGGCCCGCGACACCTACGGCCACGTCGATATCGCGGTGTCCAATGTCGGCAAGCGGCCCTATGCGGCGTTCCTCGATATCACGCCGCAGGACTGGGACGATGTGCTACGCACCAACCTGTCGGCCGCCTTCTATCTCGCGCGCCACACCATCCCGATGATGCGGGAGCGAAAGTTCGGCCGCATCATCAACATCTCTGGCTTCTCGGGCTTTTTCGCCCATGTCACGCATCGCGCGCACAGCGTATCGGCGAAATCCGGCCTGCACGGCCTGTCCAAGGCGATCGCCCGCGAATTCGGTCCCGACGGGATCACGGCCAACACCGTGGCGCCCGGCATGATCGATACCGCGCGCGACTGGTCGCAATACAAGCATGTCGACACCGATAAGCTGGCCGCCGAGATTCCGGTGCGCCGGCTCGGCCTGCCCGAGGATATCGCGCAGGCCTGCCTGTACCTCGCCGGTGACGGCGGTGGCTTCGTGTCCGGCCAGGTGATCCACGTCAACGGCGGGCAGATGATGATCTGACCGCCGCAAGCCTTGCGGATGCCGAACGCTATCGCGGCTCGATACCGACGCCGGGGATCGTCTTGCCCCAATAATCGAGATCCCGCTTCACCCGTGCATCGAGTTCCGCAGGGGTCGAGCCGACCAATGTGAAGCCGGCCTTTTCAAGTTTCTTCTGCGTATCCGGATCGTCGAGCGCGAAACGGGCCGCCTTGTAAAGCCGGTCGATGACAGGCTTCGGCGTTCCGGCCGGTGCGAACAGGCCGTACCAGGTCGAGGTCGAGACCCCCGGCACCGTTTCCGCGATGGTCGGGATATTCGGCATGCTCTTGACGCGCGTATCCTCCGCCATGCCGATGATGCGCAACTGCCCATTCTCGACGAACGACACGATCGTCGGCAGCGTCGCGTAGGTCATCGAGACGTGTCCGCCGACCACATTCGTCACCGCAGCGGCGGTGCCGACGAACGGGACGTGCTGGATTTCGACGCCAGCAACCTTGTTGAGGGTTTCACCGGCGATGTGGTGGCCGGAGCCATGTCCCGCGCTACCGTAGCTGAGCTTGCCCGGCTGTTTCTTGGCCTCGGCGACCAGATCGGGGATCGACTTGATCGGAGACGAGGTCGGCACCGCGAGCGCCATATAGGTCTCGGTCAGCCGGCTGATGCCGACCATGTCCTTGGCCGGATCGAACGGGAAGCTCTTGTAGAGGAACGGGTTCATGACCACCGTCGCATTGACGGTGAGCAGGAGCGTATAGCCGTCCGGCGCCGCACGCAGCGCCGTTGCCGCACCGATGTTGCCGGCGCTGCCCGGACGATTCTCGATCACCACCGGTTGCCCGAGCGATTCGGAGAATTTCGTCTGCAGGATGCGCGCCATGGTGTCGACGCCGGCGCCGGGAGGCCACGGCGCGATGATGGTCACAGGGCGCGATGGAAAATTGTCGGCCGCGGCCGGCAGCGAGCTGACCGCAAGCGCACCGGCGGCCGCCAGCACAGCGCAAACCAAACGCGAGATCATCGATAGAACCTCCCTGATTATGTTTTGATCGCTTTTGCGATTCTTGTTCGAAGCGGGCCTTAGCTTGTTACGCTAATACTGCCCGAGCAGAGCCTGCCGAAACCGCGATTTCAGGATCACGCCGCTCTTCGGCGGCATCACCGGCGGGCTGCGCTCTGCCCTGACCTTGATCACGGACAGATACGGTCCGCTTTGCGCGACCATATGGCGCCGCGCGCCCTCGACGCCGGCCATGTCGCGTATGGTTTCGGCCATGGCGAAACCGCTCGCGGCAGCGATCCCGGCGATGTCGATGCCCGCCGAGGTGTGGCTGACCTGTTCGCCGGTCTCGCCAAAGCGCTCGTTGTCGAACACCATCACCGACAGATTACGCGGCTTGCGCACACCGATCGTCGCAAGCGCACCGGAATTCATCATCAACTCGGCGTCGCCGGTGATCACGATGACCGACCGCTCCGGCTGCGCGAGCGCGAGCCCGAGCCCGACCGAGGTCGCAAGCCCCATCGCGCCCAGCAGATAGAAGTTGAGCGGACGATCGCGCGTCCCCATGACATCGGAGACCGGCGAGCCGAGGCCGCAGACGATCAGTTCATTCTCGATACCCTCGAGCAGGGAGGCGATCACGTCGCGGCGGTTCAATGCATTGCTCATGGCTGCCTCACATGACCTTGGCGCCGAGAAGGCGCTGCGACAGCAGCACCGCGACCGGGACTTCCGAGCGGTAGGCCATGGTCAGTCCGCCGGCGACGAGCGCCGCGGCCTCGTCCTCGCGGGTGGCGTTGAAAACGTGAAAGCCGGAGAGCTTCAGCACCTCCGCCGTCGTGCTTCCCATCGGGATCTGCCACGGATTTGCTTCGCCGAATTCGCCGCGCATGCTGACGAGGAGGAAAAACGGAAACCGGCAGTTGGTGGCGAGCGAGAACGCGTTGATGCAGTTGCCGACGCCGCTGCTCTGAATCGCCATGACGCTGCGCTTGCCGCCGAGCCATGCGCCACAGCAGACGCCGACGCCCTCCTCTTCCGTGGTCAGCATCACGGCGCGGTCGCGCGTCTCCGCGTGCAACCGCCGGATCAGGAAATCAAGACCCCCATCGGGAAGATAGGCGAACAGGTCGATCTGCTCGCGCATGAAGTGGCCCCAGATGTCATCACGCCAACCGGCGGCCGATTGGGCCGCTTCCTTCGACACCACATTCACGCGCTTCGATCCTCCCTGCATCTGCCCTTCGACATCGGTTAGCAGACTTCGCCACAGCGCGCGAGTTTCGGTATAGCGGACAAAACGCCTGCGCTCTTCAGTCGCGCGATGCAAGAAACGCGGCGCGCCGCTGTGTGATCGGCGCGCGCGCCTGCTCGCGCAATTGCGAAAGCTCGGCATTGTCGCGCTCGAACAGCCGGAAGGACTGATCCTTCCCGGCGAGATAGGGGTCCGGCCATCGCTGGCCGTCCCAGCCGTAAGCGGCTGCCGCGGCGAGCGTGAAATTCGGATTGGTCAGATGCGGACGCGCCAGTGCCACGAGATCGGCGCGGCCCGCAGCGACGATCGTGTTGACCTGGTCCGCCGTGGTGATGTTGCCGACGGTGATGGTCGGCATATTCACCTCGCTGCGGATCGCATCCGAAAATGGGGTCTGGAACATCCGGCCATAGACCGGACGCGCTTCGATCGTGGTCTGCCCGGCCGATACGTCGATGATATCGAGCCCGCGCGCCTTCAGGATTTTCGCGATCTCGATGGCCTCGTCGATGTCGAGCCCGCGGCCGGGCACCCAGTCCGTTGCGGAAATCCGCACCGACATCGGCTTGCCTGCAGGCCAGGCCTCGCGCACCGCGTCGAACACTTCGAGCGGGTAGCGCATCCGGTTTTCGACGCTGCCGCCGTATTCGTCGGCGCGCTGGTTGGTCAGGGGCGAGATGAAGGATGACAGCAGATATCCGTGCGCCATGTGCAGTTCGAGCATGTCGAACCCCGCGGCATGGGCATTCCGTGCCGCCTGCACGAAGGATTGCCGCACGGAGGTCATTTCGGCGCGTGTGATCTGCGTCGGTACATGACTGTCGCGGCGATATTTCAACGCGGAGGCGGATACGATCGGCCAATTGCCGTCGGGCAGCGGCTGGTCCATCCCCTCCCAGCCGCGCCGGGTCGAGCCCTTGCGGCCGGCGTGTCCGATCTGCAGGCAGAATTTCGCTTCGCTGTTGGCATGGACAAAATCGCAGATGCGCGTCCAGGCCTTGACCTGCTCCGACGAATAGATGCCCGGACAGCCCGGCGTGATGCGCGCGTCCTCGCTGACCGATGTCATCTCCGCGAACACGAGGCCGGCGCCGCCCTGCGCCAGCTTGCCAAGATGCACCAGATGGAAATCGCCGGGGATGTTGCCCGGCTCCGCCGAATACATATTCATCGGCGACACCACGACGCGGTTCTGCACCGTCATGGAACCGATGCGGAACGGCGTGAACATCGGCGGCGGCGGGTTGTTTGCGGGCACCTCGAAACCGAGATCGGCGTGCACCTTGCCCGCCCACCAGCGGTCGACCTCGGCGCCGAAAGCCGGATCGCGCCGCTTCAGGTTGTCGTAGGTGATCTGTTTGGAGCGCGAGAGCAGCGAAAAGGCGAGCTGCATCGGCTCGAGCTTCCAGAAGCGGCGCGGCTTTTCGAACCAGACGAGGCTCACGTCCGCGGCGTGCTGGGTCTTTTCCACTTCCTCGCGGCGGGTGGCTTCATAATGTTTCAGCGCCTCGTCCACATTCGGCTTGGCCACGAACGCATTGGCGAGTGCGATGGAATCTTCCATCGCAAGCTTGGTGCCCGACCCGATCGAATAATGCGCAGTGTGCAGGGCGTCGCCGATCAGCACGATGTTGTCGCGATACCAGCGCTCGTTCTTGATCATCGGGAAATTGCGCCAGATCGAGCGGTTGGTCAGCACCGGATGGCCGTCGAGCAGATCGGCGAACAGCTTCTCCAGATAGGCCGCACTGTAGGCCTCGTCGGCCTGATCGAGGCCGGCGCGCAACCAGGTCTCCTCGTCGCATTCGGGCACCAGCGTGCTCATGCCCGCCTTGTACTGGTAGGCGCCGAGGATCCAGATGCCGTGCTCGTTCTCGCGGAAATCGAAGGTGAAGGCGGGAAACGATTGCGTTGTGCCGCACCAGGAGAACTTGTTCTTGCGCCAGTCGAGGCTCGGCTTGAAATGGTCGGCATGGCGGGCGCGGATGGCGCTGTTGATCCCGTCGGCCGCGACCACGAGATCGCTGTCCGGCAGCGCATCGGCAGCAACTTCAGCCTGGAATTTCAGATCGACGCCGAGGCCGCGCGCGCGCTCCTGCAGGAGCAGCAGCAGGGTCTTGCGCTCGAGCCCGCAAAAGCCGTGGCCGTCCGAGCGGATCACCTGGCCGCGGACATGGGTGTCGATCTCGCCCCAATAGACGAAGTGGCGGGCGATCGCCTCGAAGGTCTCGGGATCGGCATTCTGGATGTTGTCGAGTGTCTCGTCGGAGAACACCACGCCGAAGCCGAAGGTATCGTCCGGTCGGTTGCGCTCATAGACCGTGATCGCGTGACGCGGATCGGCCTTCTTCATCAGGATCGCAAAATAAAGCCCGCCCGGTCCGCCGCCGACCACGGAAATCTTGAGCGGTTGCGTCATATCCGGCGTACTCCCCTGCCCTGCGGTTGCAGCGAATGGTCGGCCAACTCAAACAGCTTCCCATGCCGCTGTCATCGGACGAGCGGCGGGCGCGCGCCGTTCCCTGCAGTTTTCGGCTAGCCCTTGCCACAATGGGATAGCGTCCGGTTCGATAAGGGCCGACACTGAAACCACCGGGTGTCCATCGGGGGTCCCATGCCACAACCGCTGCCATTGTCCTTGCCGACGTCACGCGCGGAGATCGCGGCGATCCAGAAAGATCGCAAGCGCGTCGCATTCGAGCGGGCGAAGACGCTGCCCTGGTATCGCGGCAAGCTCGATCATATCAATGCCGACCGGCTCGACGATCCCGAGGTGTGGCAGAGGATCCCGATCCTCGACAAGGACATCCTGCGCACCTTCGATCACGCAAGCTTCATGGAGCAGTTCTGCGCGGTGCCGCATTCGGAGATTGCCGAGTTCTGGCGTTCGGGCGGCTCGACCGGAAAGCCGGTGTTCTATCCGCGCACGGCCGACGACGTGACCTACGGTCTTCTGACCTGGGGCCGCTCGTTCCCGTGCATCGGGATCGGCAAGGGCGACCTTGTGCATATGTCGTTTCCGATAGGCATTCATCCGGCCGGACAGGTCTGGGCCCGCGCCGCGCACTGGTTCGACGTCGGGATGAACTGGGTCGGCGCCGGCAACGCCGTGCCGTCGGAAGCCCAGCTCGATCTGATCGCCGCGCTCAAGCCCACCGTGTTCATCGGCATGTCGAGCTTCGCCCTGCATCTTGCCAATCTCGCCGAAGCCAGGGGCATCGACCTTGCCGCCTCGACCGTGAAAAAAGTCGTGTGCTCGGCCGAAACATTGTCGCAGGCCAAGCGCGAGAAGATCGGCCGGATGTGGGGCGCCAAGGTTTATGACGTGTTCGGCATGAGCGAAGCCGGCCTGATGGGCGCCGAGAACGACTCGCACGACGGTATTCATATCTGGACCGACATGTTCTTCATCGAGGTGGTGGATGCAGAGACCGGGCGCGCCGTTCCCGAGGGAGAGGTCGGCACGCTCTGCGTGACGCCGCTCTGGACCAATCACGCGACGCCGTTCCTGCGCTGGAATTCCGGCGACATGGTCCGCACCATCGAGCGCTCGCAAGGCACAGGACCGTGGGCCGAGCTGTTTCCGATGATCCGTCACGCCAACCGCACCACCGGCTTCTTCAAGCTGCGCGGGGTCAACATGAACCACGCGGATTTCGAAGACACGATGTTCAAGGAACCGCAGGTCAACGATTTCCAGGTGGTGCTGGTGACCGAGGACGGGACCGGCCGAGAGGCGATGCGGCTGCTCATCGAGGTTAAGCGCGGCGCCGACGAAAACGGCGTCCGCAGCACCGTGGAGGCGCTGGTCAAGCGCGTGTTCGAGGTGACGCCGAATGTCGAGGTCCTGCCGCTCGGCACGCTGGCGGCGGAGTTCGAACGCAGCATCAAGGCGCCACGCTTCGTCGACAAGCGGGTGTGAGATGTCCATCCCGCGCTTGCGGGGAGACGACGGGAGCCTCTACCGCCTTACATGACGGCGCCCGAGCACCGCACTCGGCCGCTCCGCGAACCGTGCGGCAAAGTCCCGCGCGAATTTGCTCATGTGCGTGAAGCCGCAGGCCAGCGCGACCTCGGTCACCGAGCGGACCGGATCGGCGCGAGACAGTTCGTCGAACGCGAGTTCGAGCCGCAATGCCTTCACATAGGCCATCGGCGTCAGCCCACGGAACCGCCGGAAACCGCTGAACAGCGAGCGCATGCTGACATCGGACGCCGCCACCAGATCCTCGACCGAAATCGGCTCGCGCAGATGCGCACGGATATAGTCTTCGGCGCGGTGCACGTAATACGGCGCGCAGGGCGCGGCGCCCCGGTCGTATAATTCACGAAAACGATGCGGGAATGACGCCAGCATCAGCGCCATCATGGTCGCATCGAGATAGCCGCTGACGCGGGGATGCGACAGCCCGCGGCGCGCATCGGCGGCATCGTCGCGCACCGCTTTCGCCATCTCGATCAGGGTGCCGGGTCCGGCCTGGACCGGCACGATGTCGAAATCGAAATCGAGCCGTCCTTCGAGATCGACGCCAAGCTCGCGGGAGGCGAAGCGCTCGAAGCGATCGCGGTCCACCTTGACGATGAGCTGGCTGCAGTCCCTGCTCCAGGTCTTGGCCAGCGGCTCGGACGGATGCACCACATAGCTCTGGCCGCCATCGACCACGCGGGTGCGCCCGCGATGGCGGATCTCGCAGGCGCCGCCGAGGATGAACTGGAACAGGTAAAAGCCGCCCATTTCCGGCGCCGTCATGGTGACCGGCGCGCCGTAACTCAGCCAGTGCAGCGACACCCGCCCGGCCTTCACCGCCTCGTGCCTCATGCGAAGACCGGCGTCCTCGCGCGGCACGACAAGCTCGTGCGAGCGGAACACATCGCTCATGTAGCGGCGCGCGGCAGCCACGCTCGCGGTCTCGAACGCGAGCCCGGCTTCCGACGCGTGGGGGCGGTTCACTGCGACGGACATGCGTCATGTTAGCGCTCCGCTGGCCGCGCGTCACCTTGGGTGCTTGATTAAACGTCGGGCGAGATCCGCCCGGATGGGGCAGACAGGCAGACCGGGACTTTCAACGAGCTGCCCGCCTTTCGTTCGCCCAAGAGGTACGAAACACTTTGTTTAAGCGCCTGACCTATTGCGTCCGGAATTGGGATTGGACTTTCTGGCGACGGGATCTCGGGGATTGCGTCCAACGAGCCGCCGCGTATCGCGTCGGTGGCGAGCGAGGTGGCAGATGACGATCGCTCTGACCGAGGATGCTGCCGCGCGTGTACGCGACGCCACAGGACTGACCGAGCGCAACATTGCAGCCTGGGATGCGCTCTACGCGCAATCCCCCCGCTGGAATCGTTATCCTTGCGAGGAACTGTCTGGCTTCGTCGGGCGGGTTTTCCCGGACAGCACGCGCAGCTCCCATCTGCGGGCCCTGGAGATCGGCTGCGGTCCGGGCACCAATCTCTGGTTTATGGCGCGGGAAGGCTTCGACATCTGTGGGATCGACGGATCGGCGACCGCGGTGAAGGCCGCGCGGCACCGGCTTGCCAGCGAGGGCATTGCAGAGCAGGCCGACCTTCGGGTCGGCAATTTCTCGGTGCTGCCCTGGCCGGACCGCTCGTTTGACGCGGTGATCGACGTGCAGTCGATCAGCCACAACACTATGTCGGTGATCGAGATCGCGATGGCAGAGGTGCACCGCGTCCTGAAGCCCGGTGGATGGTTCTTCGGCAGGATGTTCGGCGACGCGACGACGGGAATTGCGAGCGGCGACCTGGTCGAGGACAGGACCACGCGAGGCGCACAATTCGGCCCGCTGGCCGGATGCGGCATCGTGCACGGATTTTCAGCTCCCGAGCTTGGGCGCCTGCTGTCTGACTTCGCTTCCGTCCGGATCGACTGGGTGCACCGCAGGACAGGCCCGGGTTTCGATCTTTTCGAGTGGATCGTTCACGCGCAACGGCCGTAAGCGCCGCACAGAGATTCGTTGTGGGTGCCGCGAATAGGAAGACAGGCGCGACACAGAGAATACTCGGGCAAAGGCGCCTGGCCTAACGCGTCACTGATCGGAACTTTCAGGCGATCGCGACGATCTCAAGCTCCTGACCTGCAGACAGCACCACGTCCCCCAGGCTTTTACCCAACAACGACCTCGCCACCGGCGACACGAAGGAAATCGTCCCCGACTTGGGGTCCGCCTCGTCTTCTCCGACAATGCGGAAGGTCTGCACCCGGCCGTCGTCACGGCTGAAGGTTACCGTGCTGCCGAACGCCACTTTCTCGGTCGAAGTCGGATCGGGGACCAGTTGCGCCGTCCGAATGCGTTCCGTGAGATAGCGAATGTCTCTCAGCGGTATCGCTCCCTGCCGGCGCCGCTCATTCACGTCCTCGATCCGGGAGGCGGCCTCATAAGCATCGCGCGCGTCCTGAAGCTGGCGCTCCAGCATCCTCAATCCCGTTTCGCTCACGAGATTCGGATGAGGTGAAATCGGACGATCCGGGAGCTGGGTCTCGGATGCCGTTTCAGCGCTTTCTTCCTTGGTAAAAGCGACGCTCAATTCAGGGCCTCGTCATGGCGAAGACTGCATCCGGAGATGCGACTAAAATACCGGTGTTTGCGGCCGCTCGCCGGAACGCGGCGCTCCACTCAGAGCGCTGTGACAACTCACATAATCTTCAAAATGGCACAGGGGAAGGCCTTCCCATCCGCTCCGGAAATGCCGGAACCCCTCATCTTCTATTTGCCGACAGGGTGCTGTAGGACAGGATTCATGAACGAGCCCGACACGACAAAACCGATCATCTTCTATTTCGACCCGATCTCACCGTTTGGCTACCTGGGCTCCGTTCAGATCGAGCGCTTTGCCAAGGCGCACAATCGTCAGGTCGAATGGCGACCGATATTGATCGGCGTCACAATCGTCAAAGTCATGGGGCTGAGGCCGCTGCCTGAGACTCCGCTCAAGGGCGACTACCTTCGGCGCGATATCGTGCGCCTGTCCGAATATTTTGACATTCCCTATCAACACCACGGGCTGAAAGGTATCAGTTCAGTCAACGCCCTGCGCGCCTTCGTCTTCCTCAATGAGGAGGATCACAGGGTCGCGAAATTGTTCGCGCAGCGGATTTTCGATCGCTTGTGGGTTCGCCACCTGAATATCTCGAACGTCGACGACGTTCTCGAAGAGGCCGGCGCGATTGGCGTCGATACGACCACGTTGCAGGCCGCAATTTCATCCGAGCCCGTCAAGACTCTCCTGAAGCAGAAAATCGACGACGCCATCGCTGCGGGCGTTTTCGGAGCGCCGTTCTTCGTCGTCGATGGCGAGCCGATCTGGGGCGTCGATCGGATGTGGATGATCGAGCAATGGATCACCCATCATTCATGGTCTGGTCGCGCTTAGGCTCCTTTGGACCGACGCCCCGATAGGAAGGACTGAACGATCAGTTTCGTTCGAGTTTGACGGCCTTGACCAACGCGGACCATTGGTCGATTTCCTGGCCCACGAACTGCTTCGCTTCGGCGGGGTTCATCGGATCCATCACATCCATGCCGATTTTCGCCAGGCGCTCTCGCAGTTCCGGCTTCGCCAGGGCAGCGAGGATGTGCTTGTTCAGCATGTCGACGATCTGCGACGGCGTTCCCTTCGGCGCCGCCAGTCCAAACCACGCCCTGACATCGAACGTGGGGAAGCCTTGCTCCGCAACCGGAACAAGCTCCGGCAAGATCGGCGAGCGCTTCTTGGTCGAAACGCCGATCGCCCGCAGCTTGTCTGCCTGAACCGCCCCCAGCACGTCCGGGATACTGGAGAACATCAGCTGAATTTGCCCGGACACAACGTCTGCCGCAGCCAGGCCCGCTCCCTTATAGGGAACATGATTCATATCGATGCCGGCGAGATACTTGAACAGCTCACCCGCCATGTGCTGCGACGTGCCAACGCCGGCCGATCCGAAGTTGATCTTTCCAGGATTGGCCTTTGCGTATTCTACAAGTTCGGTCACCGATTTGACCGGCAGCTTCGGATTGATCACGACGACGTTCTTCAGCTCCGCCGCCAGGGCAAGAAACTCGAAATCGTCGCGCGCATTGAACGGAAGCTTGGCGCCATACAAGCTCGGATTGATTCCGTGCGTCGACACGGTGATCATTCCGATCGTATAGCCGTCGGGCGCAGCCCGGGCGAGTTCGGCAGCGCCGATATTGCCGCCGGCGCCCACCTTGTTCTCGACGTAGAACTGCTGGCCGGTCGCTTCCGACAGACTTTGCGCGACGGCACGCGCCAGAATGTCAAGAGACCCGCCAGGCGCGGTGAGCGTGATCACCCGAACCGGTCGCGATGGATATTTGTCTGCCAGTGAAATTTGAACAGAACCGAGCAGGATTGAAAGCCCCACTCCTGCCGCGCAAAGCGCCTTGAACATCGTCGTTTCCTCCCTTGCTTCTCTCTTGGCCTAAAGCAACTGCCTCAACTTCTGTCTTGCGACCTTGCCGTTTCCGACACGGGGCAACTCTGCAAGCGTCACCACGCGCTGAGGGACCTTGAACTTGGCGAGCGATGCCCGGCACGCTTGCAGTATCCGGTCTTCGATGTCGCGGTCCGGATCGTTTCCGATCTCGACGAATGCAACGGGCAGTTGTCCGAAGACGTCATCGGGCGCGCCGACGACCGCAACCTCGCGCACGCCGTCGATCGTTCTTATGACGTTTTCGATTTCCGACGGTGACACGCCTTCGCCGCCGACCTTGATGACGTCGCTGGAGCGCTCGCTGAACTGAATCCAGCCGCTCTCCAGCAGAGTAACCCGGTCGCCGGTCCGGAAGTACCCGTCCTCATCGAAGGCGGCGCGCGTTGCGGCCGCATCGCCATCGTATTCAAGGAACACCGAAAGTCCTCGCCTGCCCCTCACGAAGAGGTCGCCCGTATTCCCCGGCTCGACAGGGCGGCCATCCGGCGTGCGGATACTGATCTCGTGCGAAAGCGAAGACCGGCCCAGCGCACCCTCGAAGGCGGCGATATTCGGATCGCCACAAATCGCCGGCCCCACCATTTCGGTCATGCCCCATGACGGCAGAAAATGCGGGATCCGATTATGGGCCTGGGAGACGGCATCGCCGCGAGCAACGATCCATTGCCGATAGAAATGCTTTTCGGGCGGCGTCTGGCCTTGCAGCGATGCAGAGGAAAACAGGACCTGAGAGGTGATCGTAGCCCGGTGCTGCAATGACGCCGGCCAGAAGCGCGTCGCCGAGAATTTGGGCTGCAGCACCGCGGTGCTTCCGGCCCATAACACCGGGAGGAACGACCAGCACAATCCGACGACGTGAAACAGCGGCAGTGTGATCAGGCTGATGTCGTCGGGCCGCAGGCCATAGCTCCGGCAACCGTGCCGGCACGCCCACAGGAGATTTGCATGTGTCCAGACCACCCCCTTCGGCTTACCGGTGGTGCCCGTCGTGAACATGATTGCGCAGACATCCGAGTGCCGCGAGGGATGAGACGGCGCGGGATCGCCCATCAAGGCACTCAGGGAGTTCGCACTGTCTCCGGGACCGCTATCCTCGATGGCCGCCACCCAGCGGACACCCTTGGCATTCGCCGACACGAGGTCTGCGAATTTCTTCTGCGTGATCGCGGCAACGGCACGGGAGGATTGAGCGTAATGTTCGATTTCCGGTCCTGCCGCCATGGCGTTGGTTGCGACACAAATCGCGCCAATCCTCGCCAGGGCAAACCGAACCAGCAGCGTCTCGGGGCAATTCTCGAAATGCACCAGCACCCGGTCGCCGGCAGCAATTCCTTTTGACGAAAGACCACCGGCAATTCGCGCGACATCGCGGGCAAACTCGCCGTATGTCCAGGTTCTGGTGTCGCCCTCGAACGGCGCCCAGACGAGAAAAGGATGGTCACGCCGGCTTTGCGCGCGATGCTCGAGCAGGGTGTCGAGATTCATGCCCTCGAAGGGCGAGATGGTCGTCATCATGCTGTTCGATCGGCTTGGACACGATGTGCGTCGATGAAGCGGCCCGGCTCAATCCCTCGTTCGAATTTCGGACCGGACCGCTTCGTCGCGCTGCGCAAAGTTTCGGAAAGCTGTAACCGGCCGTCAGCGCTTGCGATTATAGGACTGAAGGCCCGGCCGGTATGACTTGTCGTCCAGAAATTGGCTCATGCCCACCTGGTCGCCCTTCTCGGGATCGCGAAACTTGGTCTGATCGGACTTCGCCATCAGGTAGTCCAGCGCGGTGTCCCAGGGCATCGCCTTCACGTGGTGGTAAGCGGTCTTGGCGGCGCGCAGGACGAACGGGTTTTTCTCCTTCAGCGTCTCGGCCAGCGCCTTGGTGCGATCGCGAAGCTGCTCCCGCGGCACCGAGATATTGACGAGGCCCAGCTCCTTCGCCCGCTTTCCGTCGAACGTCTCGCCGGTCATGATGTAATAGAGCGCCTCGCGCTGCGACATGACCTCCGCGACGGACTTCGTCACGATCCCGGCGGGGATGATTCCCCAGTTGATCTCGGAGAGACCGAAAGTCGCCTCGTCTGCAGCCACGGCGAGATCGCATCCGATCAGCACCTGGAAGGCGCCGCCAAAGCACCAGCCATTGACCATCGCGATCGTCGGCTTCGGAAAATTCATCATGCGACGCCACTGCCACGAGGCATTGGCGGCATAGAGCCGCTCACGTTCCAGCGGCGGCCCGGCGTCCGGAATGCGGAAATATTCTTTCAGATCCTGCCCGGCGGAGAACGCGTCGCCCGCGCCGGTGATGACAAGGACGCGGACCTCGTCATCTTCTTCCATCGCGTCCAGCACGGCGACCATCTCGTAGACGATGCCGGGATTGATCGCGTTGCGCTTGTCGGCGCGATTGAGCGTGATCCAGGCGATGCCGTCTTCGATGCTGACGGTAACGAAGCGACCCCAGCCCGGCTCGCGACCTGCGCCCTCCGGCGTGATATTGGCTGTCATCCTCGCCTTTCTTGCTGTAGAAACATCAAGAACCCTTATATAAGGCACCCTGACATTGTCAACGTCCCCTGTCGCGCGCGAAAAACTGCGGCCCCGAACGATCTATCTGCTCAACCAGGCCAACCTCGCGGTTCGCATGCAGCTCGAGCAGGAACTGCGCACCGTGGGACTGACCGGCATCCAGTACACGGTGCTCAGCATCATCGGCTCGCGCGATGGAATTTCGTCGGCCGAGCTGTCGCGACGCTTCTTTGTCACGCCGCAGTCGATGGGTGAGATCGTGTCAGGCCTCGAGCGGCGCGGGCTGCTCAAGCGCCACCACAGTCCGCACAGCAAGAGGACCCTCACCGCGCATCTGACCGCCGCGGGTCAGAAGTTGCTGGAGGAGTCCGACGCCATCACCGACCGCATCGAGCAGCAGATGTTCCAGTGCTTGCCGGATGAAGATTTCGCCGCGTTACGCCGCATCGCTTCCGCATTGCTGAGCGCCGCGCGTTCCCAGCGGGCGTGAACGCTCCGTTGAGCGCTGCGCATAGGACAGCGGCGCGACGAAAGGCGCCGCGCCACCATCTGCATCAGAAATCGTATCGCGCGCCGTTCAGATCGCGACCTTGTGCGCGCCCTTGAGCTGCAGAATCTCGCGTGCCTCGTCGGGTGTCGCGACTTCGTAGCCAAGTCCCTCCACGATCTGGCGCGCGAGCCGCACCTGGTCGGCATTCGACTTGGCAAGCTGGCCCGGCCCCGCCCAAAGCGAGTCCTCCAGCCCGACGCGAAGATTGCCGCCCATCGAGACTGCCATCGCGGCGATCGGAAGCTGATTGCGCCCCGCGCCCAGCACCGACCACCGGTAATTGTCGCCGAACAGGCGATCGGCGGTCCGGCGCATATGCATCACATCTTCCGGATGCGCGCCAATGCCACCAAGCAGACCGAACACCGACTGAACGAATAGCGGCGCCTTGACCAGGCCGCGGTCGAAGAAATGCTTCAGCGTGTAGAGATGACCGATGTCATAGCATTCGAACTCGAAGCGGGTCTCGTTGCCGTAACAGGTCTCCAGCACATACTCGATGTCCTTGAAGGTGTTGCGGAAGATCAGATCGCGCGTGTTCTCGAGATGCTGCCGCTCCCACTCGAACTTGAACTCCTTGTACTTGTCGAGGAGATGGAACAGGCCGAAATTCATCGAGCCCATGTTCAAGGATGCGACTTCGGGCTTGAAGGTCGCCGCCGGCCGCACCCGCTCGTCAACCTTCATATAGGGGCTGCCGCCGGTCGTGATGTTGATCACGGCGTTTGTCTGCTGCTTGATGCGCGGAAGGAAGCGCGCGAAGGCTTCCGGCGACTGGTCCGGACGTCCTGTCTCCGGGTCGCGCGCATGCAGATGAAGGATCGCCGCCCCCGCCTCCGCTGCCGCGACCGCATCGTGCACGATCTCGTCCGGGGTGATCGGCAGATGCGGCGACATGGTCGGCGTATGGATAGCGCCAGTCACGGCACACGTGATGATAACCTTCTTGGCTTTTGCCATGACGTCCTCCCGTATTGTTTCGTTATTGAATTGTCAGACTTTGACCTGCAGGGCCTGCCAGACCCGCGATGGCGACGCCGGCAGGTCGAGATGATCGATGCCTTCAGATGCCAGCGCATCAAGAACCGCGTTCACGGCCGACGGCAAAGCCCCCGCCACGCCGGATTCGCCGGCGCCTTTGACGCCCAGCGGATTGGTCGTGCAGGGCACGCTGTGGTGCAGCGTCGAGATCGTCGGCATCGCGGCCGCCCGCGGAACCGCATAATCCATCAACGACGCGTTCAGAAGCTGCCCATCCTCACCGTAGCGCACGTGCTCGCCGAGCACCTGGCCAAGACCCTGCGCTATCCCGCCATGGGTCTGGCCGTCCACGACCTTCTCATGGACGATGTTGCCGACATCATCGACCGCCACGTAATTGACCACCGAAATAATTCCGGTTTCCGGATCGATCTCGACCTCGCAAACGTGGCAGCCATTGGGGAATGACATCTGCGGCGACGTGAACTCCCCGACGGTATCCAGACCGTTCTTCAAGTCTTCCGGGAGATCCTTTGCTTCGCGTACGCGCTGCGCCAGTTCAAGAATGGGTATCGCAAGGTCGGTGCCGGCCACTTTGAAGGTGCCGGCGGAAAATTCCACATCGTCGGCCGCCACTTCGAGCAGGTGCGAGGTGATCCGCCGCCCTTTCTCGATCGCAGCATCGCACGCAATCACGGAGGCGCTGCCCGCCATCATCAAAGACCGCGAAGCGACGGACGGAGTGCCGTCCGGGACTTCGTCGCTATCACCCTCGATCAGCTTGATCTTGCTGATGTCAACGCCGAGGCGCTTTGCAATCACAGGGGGGAAGGTCGTCAGATGGCCCTGCCCCATGGCCTGTACGCCGAGCCGGATAGCAACCGTACCGTCGCTTTCGAACCGAAGGTCGGCCTTCTCGTTGAGAATGCCACCGGCCACCTCCAGGAAGCAGCACATCCCGATTCCCCGCAGCATCCCGTTCTTGCGCGACGCATCGCGCCGCTTCGCAAATCCCGCCCAGTCCGAAAGCCTGAGCGCCTTGTCCATCGAGGCCTCGAACTCGCCACTGTCGTAGATCGGTCCGATCGCGGTCTGGTACGGCATCGCCGACGACGGGATCAAGTTGCGACGGCGCAACTCAACCCGATCGATCCCAAGCTCGCGCGCAGCGCCGTCAATGAGCCGCTCGATCACATAGATCGCCTCCGGGCGTCCGGCCCCACGATACGGGCCGAGCGGTGCAGCATTCGTGAAGACGAGCTTCACGTCGATCTGGATGGCCGGAATCCGGTAAACGCTGGACAGGCAATTCTTGGTATTGGCGGTTCCGAAAATCGCCGTGTATTGGGTCGTGGAAGATCCGATTCCGACCAGATTTCGCACGCGCAGAGCGAGGATATTGCCCCTCGCATCGAACGCCATTTCGCCTTCGAGAATGCCGTCGCGGCCATGCGAATCCGACAGGAAGCTCTCGACGCGGCTGTTGCACCATTTCACCGGGCGCCCCGTTTTCCGCGCGGCGTAAAGGATCGCGCCGTACTCAGGGTAGGCCTGCGCCTTCATTCCGAACCCACCGCCGATGTCGTAAGTGAGCACGCGGATTTTCGACAGCGGGACCTTGAAGACACCCTCGGCAAGAAGCTTTCGCACCACCGCGACGCCCTGCGTGGTCGCAATCAGCGTATAGCGCTCCGACTTTTCGTCCCACAGGCCGATCCCGGCCCGCGGCTCGAGCGACACCGCCGCAAGCCGCGTATCGTCGAGGCGCACGCGCTCGACATGATCCGCCTTTGCGAAGGCTGCATCGACGGCGGCGACATCGCCGTCGCGCCAGTCCAGCGCGATGTTGCCGGGCGCATTGTCATGAAGAGGCGCCGCGCCTTCAGCGATCGCGCTCTCTATGCTGGAGGCGCTGGTGAGTTCGTCGACATCGACCTCGACGTGTTCGGCGGCCTCCTGCGCCTGCAGAAGCGTCTCGGCCACCACGATCGCCACGGCCTCGCCGACAAAGCGGATGCGGTCGGCCGCCAGCACCGGCATTGACGTCGCGACCATTGGCTTTCCGTCGCGCCCCACCGTGCTTGCGACCGGTGGAATGCCACCCAAGCCGTCGGCGGCAAGGTCGGCTCCGGTGATCACCGCAAGCACGCCGGGCATCGCGCGCGCACGCGCCACATCAACCCGATTGATCCGCGCATGTCCCACGGCAGCCCGCACGAATACGCCATAGGCCTGCCCCGGAACATTCATGTCGTCGGTAAACTGACCACCTCCCGTGAGCAGGGGGGCATCCTCGCTGCGTAAGGCGCCGTGATCACTACCGAAGCGGATGGGTGTGCTGGTCATGATGTTCCGTCTGGGTCAATCGGGCAGGTTGCCAAGCTGCAGGATCAAGTCGGCCGCTCCCGCAAGATCGCTTTCGAGAGCCGTTCGGCCGAGCGCACCGTCACGATTCCGCATCGCGCGGATCATCTCCTGATGGGAATCGGGTGCGAACTTGCGGGTCGCCTCCCGGCCGCGCACGCCGAGCGAAAAATGCAGGAACGGCCCGATGCGGAGCCACATGTTCTCGATGATGCCGAGCAGAACCGGCATCTCCGCGGCCCGATAAATGGTGAAGTGAAATTCCTTGTTGAGGCGAAACGGCCGGCCCGTATCTTCGAGATGACGCATTTCCTGGCTGAACGTAGCATTCAGCTCTTCAAGTTGCGTGATCGCCGCCGGCTGAATCCGCCTGGCGGCCTCCTCGACCGCGATGCCTTCGAGGGTGAGGCGAATTCTCAAGATCTCCCGCAGGCTCGTCTTTGTCGCGATCGGCACCCGGATCGCGCGGTTCGGCAGGACTTCGAGAGCGCCCTCCGCGGCAAGACGCTGCACTGCCTCCCGCACGGGCATCAGGCTCGTACCGAACGCACTTGTCAGTTGACGAAGCGTGATCTTTTCGCCGGGCCGAACTCCGCCCACCATCAAGTAGTCGCGCAACTCGCTGTAGACGCGCTGACCGAGCGTCTCGCTTCCGACGGTATGCAGACCGGAGAGTGTGGGCGTGTCGATGTTCATCACAGCCGCGACAACTGAACAGACTTGACTCGGATACCAGAGCGGGAGACAAATTATATGTGATCACATATCTGGTCACGAGAAAAGTTCGTTTCGCGACATCTTTCCAGCCATGCATTCCGAAAAATCGGGGTCTGCGCGCGGAAAAGGAAACACGCGCGCGAAAAACGGGGAGGATCCAATGACGAGATCAAGGCTACTTAGTATCGGTGCGCTTCTTGCCCTCAGCGCAGCTGTCGCCCTTCCTCAAGTCGCGACCGCACAGGACAAAGGGCCGATCAAGATCGGTCTCCTTGCTCCCCTGACGGGCCCCCTCGCCTCACCGGGCAACGACATGGTGAGCGGCTTCAAGCTGTTCTGGAATCAGGCCAATCACATGGCCGGCGGCCGCAAGGTCGAGATCGTGACCGCCGACACGACCTGCAATCCGGATCAGGCTCTGACCCAGGCGCGCCGTCTTGCCCTGCAGGAGAAAGTAAACATCCTCGTCGGCCCGCTTTGCGGACATGAAGGCCCGGCCGTTGCGCAGGTCAGCAAGGAAACCGGCATTCCCCTGGTGATGGATGCGGCCGGCGCAGACGACGTCACCAAATGGAATCGCACGCCGACCGTCGTGCGCACCGCGGTCTCGTCCAGCCAGATCGGACATCCGTTCGGCGAATATCTCTATAAAGAGCTTGGCCTGCGCAATGTCACCTTCATCGGCCAGGACTACACCTTCGGCCACGAGGTCACCCTCGGCGCGATCAAGACCTTCACCGATCTCGGCGGCAAGGTCGCCAAGCTGATCTGGAACCCGATCGGCACAAAGGACTACGGCACGACCATCAGCACCATTCCCTCCAACTCCGACGGCGTCGCCGCGGTCGTGGTGGGCGCAGATCGCATCCGTCTGTTCGAAGACTGGTTCAACTTCGGCATGGACAAGAAGATGAAGATCTATGGCGGCTACTGGCTGCAGGAAGACATGCTGTCGCAGGTCGACGACCGCGCAGTCGGACTCGTCGCCAACTCCCTGCACTACGCGGCCGGCATCGATACGCCCGAGAACAAGGCCTTCGTCGATGCCTATGCGAAGGCATACAAGCGGCTGCCGTCGTGGTTCTCTGAATCGGCTTATACCGCCGGCCTGTGGACCAAGACCGCGCTCGATCAGATCAAGGGCAATGTCGAAGACAAAGAGGCCTTCCTGAAGGCGATGCGCTCGGTCGAACTGAAGGCACCGCGCGGGCCGCTCAAACTCGACGCCTACGACAACCCGATCCAGAATGTCTATGTGGCGAAGATCCAGAAGACCAAGCACCCGGTGCTCGGCGACGTTCTCATCCCGGTTCCGGTGAAGACCTACGAAGCGGTGTCGCAATTCTGGACCTGGAAGCCGGAAGAGTTTCTGGCGCGGGGACCGTACAAGCGCTGATCCGTTCAGCAGACACATCGAGCGGCGGCCAGGTGCCGCCGCTCCCCTTCGCTTGACCTTCAGCTCCCGACCCCCCGCATGCAAAGCGCAATACTGCAAGCCATCAACGGCCTCTCGCTCGGAGCGCTATTATTTCTGCTCGCCAGCGGTTTCACGCTGACGTTCGGACTGATGCGCGTCGTCAACATGGCGTATGGCGCCTATTACCTGCTTGGCGGCTACATCGGACTTTCCATCGTCCGCGCAGGCGGCAGCTTCGAACTGGCCATGCTTGGCGGCGGCCTTTCGATCGTTGTCCTTGGCTTCCTCGTCGACCGCTATCTCATTCGCGCGACCGGCAACAATCATCTCGCGCAGGTGCTGCTGACAGTCGGCATTGCCTTCGTCATCGGCGAGGTCTGTCTCGCGATCTGGGGCGGCGACAGCCTGAAAATTCAGCTGCCGTCCTACCTCAGGGGGTCGATCATTCTGCCCGGCGACCTTTATTACCCAAAATTCCGCTTCGCCATCATCATCTTCGGGATCATCGCGGCTCTCGCGCTCTGGTTCCTGTACCACAAGACGCAGATCGGCGCGGTCGTGCGCGCGGGCGTCGACGATCGCGAGATGGTGACCGCGACCGGCATCAACGTCGACCTTCTGTTCGTTCTCGTGTCCGCACTGGGATCGTTCCTGGCGGGCGTGGCCGGTGTGGTCGGCGGCGCGTTCCTGACGCTCAACCCCGGCGCCGAATGGGACATCCTGGTGATGGCGCTGGTGGTGGTCATCATCGGCGGTCTCGGCAGCCTCGAGGGCGCGATCCTTGGCAGCATCATCGTCGGCCTGCTCGACGCCTATGGCCGCTGGCTGCTGCCGGAATTCTCCTATTTCGTGCTGTTCGGTCCGATGGCTGTCCTCCTGCTCTTCCGCGTCACCGGCATCTTCGGCAAGGAACACTGAGCAATGCGTGTTGCCATCGCCTTCCTTCTCATCGTCGCAGCCGCACTCATGCCGATGGTCGCCGGTGAGTTCTGGGTCACGCTGATGACCCAGATCATGATCTTCGGACTGCTGGCGCTGTCTGCTGATCTTCTGCTCGGCAATGCCGGGCTGTTTTCGCTGTGCCACGCCTCTTTCTTCGCGGTCGCCGCCTATGCGACGGCGATCCTGCAGGTCCGGCATGGCGTTCCGACGATCCTCGCCGCCCCCGCCGGGATCCTGGCTGGCACGCTGCTATCCATGATCTTCGCCTTCTCGGTGCGGACGCGCGGCGTGTACTTCATCCTGATCACACTGGCGTTCGGCTACATCATCTGGGGCGTCGCCTATCGCTGGGCCTCGTTCACCGGCGGCGACAACGGCGTGACGAACGTGCCCTATCCGTCGGTCGGCGGCTTCGCCATCACCAACTCGTTCCAGTATTATTACCTTGTGCTGATCGTGGTCGTGCTGTGCCTCTGGGCCTACAGCATCCTGATCTCCTCGCCGTTCGGTCTGGCCATGCGCGGCATCAAGTCGAGCGAAGCGCGCGTGCGCAGCCTCGGCTTCGACGTCAGCCGCCATCTCTATGTCGCCTTCGTCCTGTCTGGCCTGATGGCCAGCATCGCCGGGGTGCTCTACGTCTACTACAACCGCTTCATCAATCCGGCCGCAGCCTCCTTTCCGGTGTCGGTCGAAGCCGTGCTGATGGCGATCATCGGCGGCTCCGGCACGATTTTGGGACCGCTGATTGGGTCCAGTATCGTCCTGATGCTGCGAAACTGGGTCGGCGGCTACTTCCATTTCTATCACGGCATCCTCGGCGTCGTGTTCATCGCGACCGTCCTCTGGGCGCCCAAAGGGCTGATGGGCCTGATCACCCGCTGGCGGACCAGCGACCGCGGAGAAGGCGCATGAGCACGCCCGCGATCGAAACCCAAAGCCTGTCCAAATCCTTCGGCGGCCTTCATGCCGTGGTCGATGTCTCGCTGGCGATCTCGCCCGGCGAACGCCGCGTGTTGATCGGGCCCAATGGCGCCGGCAAGACCACGCTGTTTCATTGCATCGCCGGCACGCATCAGCCGACATCCGGCAAGGTGCTGCTGTTCGGACAGGACATTTCCAACCTTGCCGAGAACCGCCGCACCGCGCTCGGCATGAGCCGGACATTCCAGATTTCGAACATCTGCACGGACCTGTCGGTGCGTGAAAATCTTCTGCTGGCGGCGCTCGGAAATGACAGCCGCAAATGGCAGATGGTACGTCCCGCAAGCTCCCTCCCCGATATCGCCGTGCGCGTCGAAAAGAGTATCGAGAATATCGGGCTCGCGGAACGCGCCGACGAGGTGGTGAAATATCTTTCTTATGGCGAACGCCGCCAGCTGGAGCTGGCTCTCGCGCTCATCTCGGAGCCGAAAGTCTTGTTGCTCGACGAGCCATGCGCGGGGCTGTCGCCGAGCGAGCGGCAGAGCTTCTCGCGCATCATCTCCGCACTGCCGCGGGAGATCACCTTGCTCATGATCGAACATGATATCGACATTGCCCTGGCTCTGGCCGACCGCGTGAGCGTCCTGCATCGTGGCCGGATCATTCTCGACGGTACTCCCGGCGAGGTTCAGAAAGACGAGCAGGTGCGGGAGGTTTACTTTGGCCGCGTCTGACCCCCTCCTCGCCGTTCGCGATATCCATACCTATTACGGCGACAGCTATGTGCTGCAGGGCCTGAGCCTTGAACTCTCCCAGGGTCGCATCGTTGTGATCCTGGGTCGCAACGGCATGGGCAAGACCACGCTCATCCGTTCCATCGCCGGCCTGACGCCACCACGCCGCGGCGAAATCATTTTCGATTCGCAATCGCTGATCGGCAAACCGCCCTATGAGGTTTCCCAGTCCGGCATGGCGATCGTGCCGCAGGGACGGCGCATCTTCAAATCGCTGACGGTGCGGGAAAATCTCATGCTGCCGACCAGCGCCCTCGCCGGCCGTCGCAAGACCAATTCATCGCGCAAGCAATGGAACCTCGAGAGCGTCCTCGAGGAGTTTCCCCAGCTTGCGGAACGCATGGACAACACCGGCAACGCATTGAGCGGCGGCGAGCAGCAGATGCTCGCCATCGGCCGCGCGCTGATGGCGAACCCTTCGCTGATCCTGATGGATGAACCTTCGGAGGGACTGTCGCCGAAGCTCGTCCAGAAGATCGAGGAGATCATGCGCAACCTGCGCGCCCATGGTCACGCGATCCTGCTTGTCGAACAAAATCTGGCTTTGGCCCTGTCGGTCGCCGACAGCATCTACGTCATTTCGTCCGGCCGTTTCGTATTCCATGGCACGCCGGAGGAATTATCGCGCAGCACCGATATTCTCGACAGCCATGTCGGCGTGGCGGGACACTGAAGGAACAGACACATGAAAATGTTCGACCTCACCGGGCGTGTCGCCGTTGTGACGGGTGGAAATTCCGGCATCGGTTTTGGAATTGCCGAAGGTCTCGCCGAGGCAGGCGCCACGCTCGTCATCGTGGGGCGTCGCGCCGAAGCTAACGCGGAAGCGGTAAAGACCCTGGAGTCCCGCGGCGCACGTGCCTTCGCCATCGAAGCGGACGTCGAGCAGGAGGACGATTGCACAAGGCTGATCGCCCAGGCTGCCGAACGCGCCGGCCGGCTCGACATTCTCGTCAACAATGCCGGCATCGCGATCCGCAAACAGCCGGAGGATTATACGCCCGCCGAATGGCGAAAGATCATCGATACCAACCTGTCGTCGGCCTTCTATTGCGCGCATGCGGCCTACCCGCACATGCGCAGTGCTGGCGGCGGCAAGATCATCAGCATCGGATCGATCATGTCGATCTTCGGCGCACCCTTCGCAGTCGCGTATGCCGCAAGCAAGGGCGGCATCGTGCAGATGACGAAAGCGCTCGCCACGGCCTGGGCGAAGGACAACATTCAGTCGAATGCGATTTTGCCGGGCTGGATCAACACGCCATTCACGCGCACCGGCCGTCAGCAGGTTCCGGGCCTGCATGAGCGGGTGATCGCACGCAATCCAGCCGGCCGCTGGGGCGAGCCGGGCGACTTC
>JAEWHY010000406.1 GCA_023387555.1 Pseudomonadota bacterium | reverse complement strand
CTTCCGGGCCGCCGTAAGCTTCAAATTCAATCGCGCGCATGGTGCCTGTCTAAAGTTAGATTGATGAATGTGTCTGCCGGAATGCAACGCTTGACGCGCGAACGATAACATACAGTATACTAATTATAGCAAGCGTGGACCGCTGGACCTTTCGCTTGCCGTGAAAGGCGGAGCATTGCGATGCGGGACGGAGCCGCAAACGTTGCCTGCGCGACGGCTCGATCCGCCGTTTCCCGGTGTCGTCTCCGTGATCCTCATTTCGTTCCTGTGGTTTGGCCGATCCGCATCGCGGTGCGGCACGTAAATTGCGAACCAGCATCAGATTGCCAACCGGTAACTTGCCGGGCCGTTTCAGAAAGCTAATCGATTAAGCCGGCCGCATTTCGCGGCGGGCCAAGCACGTGACAGCGTTCAAAAAAACAGAGGAACCGCGATGAGTGCGAAATTCGAGATTACCAAACGCGAATTTGTATCGTTGATGCTCGGCCTGCCGGCCACGACCTTTCTTCCCCAACTCGCCGGCGCGCAATCGGCCGACACGCCGCTGAACATCGCGTTCATGGCCGACGTGCAGAGCTGGGACCCGACCGCGGTGACGTTCCCGGTCGGTCAGTCGATCTTCAAGTGCATCTACGACTCGCCGCTGACCTATTCGTCGGAGCAGAAGCTGCAGCCGCGCCAGATCGCCTCGCGCACGTGGCTCGACGACAATTCGACCCGTCTCGAAATCACGCTGCGCGACGACATCTTCTTTCACGACGGCTCGAAACTCACCACCGAGGACGTGAAATACAGCTGGGTCACGCGGCCGCAGAAGGACAAGCGGCTTGCGGTGGCGGGTCTGATGCAGGATCTCAAGGACGTCGAGATCATCTCGCCGACGCAGGCGGTGCTGGTCTATTCCAAGCCTTCGCCGTCGGCTGAATTCTATCTCGGCTTCCTCACCGTCTACATCATCCCGAAGGCCTATCACGAGAAGGTGGGCGACGAGGGCTTCCTGGCAAAGCCGATCGGCGCCGGGCCCTACAAGCTGGTGGATTACCAGCGCGGCTCGCGCATGGTGATGGAAGCCTTCGACAAATACTGGGGCGGCGTTCCGGCGATCAAGAACGTCACCTTCCAGGTGCTGCCGGAGGCCTCCACGCGCGTCGCCGCGATCGAATCCGGCCGCGTCGATGTCGCGATCCAGCTGCCGTTCCGCGAGGCGGTGCGGCTGGAGAAGAACCCGCAGCTCAAGGTCAGCCTGTTCCCGCAGGCCGAAATCTACATGCTGCAGATCCCGAGCTATGTGGACACCTATCAGAACAAGGATGTGCGTACGGCGCTGCACATGGCGATCGACAAGGCCGCGCTCGCCAAGGCGTTCTTCAACAATCACGCCAAGCCGCTGCAGGTGCTGGCGACGCCGGGCTCCTCGGGCGATGTGCCGGGCTACAGCTTCCCGTTCGATCGCAAGAAGGCCGCCGAGACGCTGGCGAAGGCCGGCTTCAGCAAGGCCAAGCCGCTGCAGATGACCTTCTGCACCACCAACGGCACATTCCCGAACGACTACGAGATCGCGCAGGCGATCGCTGCGATGTGGCGGCAAATCGGCGCCGAGGTGAAGCTCGAGGAGATGACGGTCGCGAAATATCTCGAGCTGAACCATTCCGCCAAGCTGCCCGGCATCATGCTCTACAGCTGGGCCAATGCGACCGGGGACCCGGAGAATTACTCCGGCCGCATCCTCAATCCGGCTTTGCGCTTCTCGGCTTGGAAGGAGCCGGCCAATGGCGAGCGTATCGGCAAGCTGTTCGCCATGAAGCTCGGCGACGAGCGGCTCGCGGGCTATCGCGCGCTCAACAAGGATGCGTCCGAAAACTCGTGGAGCATTCCATTGCTGCAGCCGGTCGCGAACATGGTCACCAAGAAGAATGTGTCGATGCCGACCTATTCGCAGGGCTATGTGCTGCCGGCGGAAGCGAAGCGGACGGCGTGACGCTGAAAGCCTTCGGTTTGCCATTGGCGCTGCGGCACGCGACTGCCTCCCCCTGCAAGGGGGAGTGTCGGGGAGGGGGTCGAGGGCGTGATGTCACCGGACCCCCACCCGCCGCGCTTCGCGCGTCGACCTCCCCCTTTCAGGGGGAGGTAAGTGCTTTGCCGAGCGCCGGGGTCTTCGCGGTTATGGGTCCCCGCTTTGGCGAGGACGACTGAGGCATGTTCAAGTCTCTGATCAACGTGGCAGCGCGGCGGCTTGCGGGTGCGGTCCCGACCGTGCTGCTGCTGTCGATGGTGGTGTTCTTCGTGCTGCGGGCGCTGCCGGCCGATCCGCTGGCGCTGCTGCTGCCGCCCAACGCCACGCCGGCCGACGCGGAGGTGGTGCGCAAGGCGCTCGGCCTCGATCGCTCGATCGTCATTCAATACCTGATCTGGCTGCGCGATGCGCTGTCGGGCGATCTCGGCTCCTCGATTGCGTTCCGTGAACCGGTGACGCGGCTCCTCGCCAATTCGCTGCCCGCGACGCTGGAGCTGTCGTTCGTCGGCCTCGGCATCGCGCTTCTCATCAGCATTCCGGGCGGTCTCCTGCTTTACGGCGCCCGCGGCACATTGATCGAGAATATTCTCGACGTGATCGTGGTCTGCATGCTGTCGATCCCGTCGTTCCTGTGGGCGATCTTCCTGCTGCTGGGCTTTGGCGTCGCGCTCGGCTGGCTGCCGTTCTCCGGCCGGGTCGATTCAGGAGTAGCCATGCCGGACGGCACAGGATTCCTGCTGATCGACTATCTCGTCGCATTCCAGTTCGGCTATTGGCAGAACGCGCTCTCGCACCTGATCCTGCCGGCGATGGCGCTGGCGCTCGGCTTCTCGCCGCTGGTGATCCGGGTGTTGCGCTCCTCGCTGCTGGAAGCCTCGGACGATCACTATGTCACCGTGGCGCGTCAGCGCGGGCTGAACGAGCGCCAGATCATCCTGTCGCACATGCTGCGCAACTCCGCGCTGCCGACCATCACGCTGATCGGCGCGCAATTCGGCTTCCTGTTCGGCGGCACGCTGCTGGTCGAAACCATCTTCTCCTATCCCGGGATCGGCAATCTGATGGTGCAGGCGGTGCGCAATCACGACCTGCCGCTGATCCAGGGCATCGCGCTGGTGTTCTGCATCATCACGCTGGCGATCAATACGGTTGTGGATATCCTTTATGTCGTCCTCAATCCCAAGCTCCGGCGCGCTTAAGGCGACGCGCCCGCCGTCCGCCGCGGCGCAGGCGCTGCGGCAGGCGCTGCATTCGCCGCGCGTCGTCATCGGCGGCGCGATCGTGATCGCGATGGTGATCTGCGCGGTGTTCGCGCCGCAGATCGCGCCGAACGATCCGGCGAACCAGGATCTGCTCAACATGCTGCTGCCGCCGATGTGGGCGGAGGGCGGCTCGTCCGATTATCCGTTCGGCACCGACAGTCTCGGGCGATGCATCCTTTCGCAGATGATCTATGGCGCACGGGTGGCGCTATTCGTCGGCTTCGGCGCGGCGATCGGCGCGACCCTGCTCGGCACCACGCTGGCGCTGCTGGCCGGCTATTTCGGCGGCTGGATCGACCGTGTCATCAGCCATCTGGTCGACCTGTGGATGTCGCTGCCGCCGGTGGTGCTGTCGGTGACGCTGATGGTCGGCTTCGGCACCGGCGTCGGCAATGTCATCCTCGCCATCGTGCTGGTGGACTGGACGCGGTTCTGCCGGGTGATCCGCTCCGATGTCATGGTGGTGGCGCGCAAGGATTTCGTGTCGGCGGCGAATCTGCTCGGCTTCGGCCATCTGCGGATCATCATGCGCGAGATCCTGCCAAGCGTGGCGCCGCTGATCATCACGCTGTTCACGCTGCAGGTCGGCATCGGCATCATCGTCGAGGCGATCCTGAGCTTCGTCGGCCTCAGCGTGCCGGCCGATGTGCCGGCCTGGGGCCAGATGATCGCGCAGGCGCGCAACTACATGTACCAGGCGCCGTGGGCGATCGTGCTGCCGGTCATGGCGATGTTCGTGACGGTGCTCGGCTTCAACCTGCTCGGCGAGGGTCTGCGGGTCACGCTCGATCCGCGGCTGCGGAAGCGGGGCATCTGATGGCAGACGTGCTCGCCTTCGACCATGTCACGGTGACCGCGCGGATGAGCGGGCGCAGCATCGATGTGCTGCGCGACATCTCGTTCCGGCTCGGGCAGGGCGACATCGTCGGCCTCGTCGGCGAATCCGGCGCCGGCAAGAGCATGATCGGCCGCGCCATCTCGGGGCTGCTGCCGGACAATTTCTCGGTGAGCGCGGGGAAGGTCGTGTTCGACGGCGCGGACCTGTCGTCGCTCGGCAAGTCCGAACGCCGCGCGCTGCTCGGACGACGCATTGCCTTCATCCCGCAGGAGCCGCTGAGCGCGCTCAATCCGGTGCGGACCATCGGGTCGCAATTCGCCGAGCATCTGCGTCACATCGGCATCGAACGGAACCGCCAGCACGCCCTGATGATCGAGCGGCTCAGCCAAGTGCAGCTGCGCAATGCCGAAGAGGCACTGCTGCGTTACCCGCACGAATTGTCCGGCGGGCAATGCCAGCGCGTGCTGATCGCGATGGCGTTTGCGGGTGAGCCGGCGCTGGTGGTGGCGGACGAGCCGACCACGGCGCTCGATGTGATGACGCAGGCGCATATCGTGCGGCTGATCGCCGAGCAGCAGGCGCTGCACCGCACAGCGCTGTTGTTCATCACCCATGACCTGCGGCTCGCCGGCCATGTCTGCGGCAATATCGGCGTGATGTACGCCGGCGACATGGTGGAATTCGGCCCGGCCGCGTCGGTGCTGCATGCGCCGTCGCATCCCTATACGAAGAGCCTGCTCGCGGCGGTGCCCGAATTGACCGGACCGCGCCGGGTGCTGCCGGCGCTGTCCGATCACATGCCGGGCCTCGCGAGTTTCGCCGGTCTCGCCGGCTGCCGGTTCGCGCCGCGCTGCGCGGTGAAGGACCCGGAGTGTGCCGCGACGCGCCTGCCGCCGCGTCTCGTCGGCGCGGGGCATTGGGTGCGCTGCGCAGAACGCTGCGAGGCCGCGGTCAAGGCCGATGCCGGCGAACTGATCGTGCTGCCGGCCGGATTTGCCGATGCGCCGGCTTCCGTCGTCTTCGACAAGGTGCGGCTGAGCTATCACGCCGGACGCGGCCTCCTCGGTCTGCGCCGGTCACGCTTCGATGCGGTGAAGTCCGCGAGCTTTACGGTGCAGGAGGGGGAGATCCTCGGCATCGTCGGCGAAAGCGGCAGCGGCAAGACCTCGATCGGGCGGCTGATCGTCGGGCTCGAGACGCCGAGCGCAGGCACCATCCGGATCAACGGGCAGGAGCGGGCGAGCGGTGCGGTGCATCTGACCCGAAGAGACACGCAACTGATCTTCCAGGACCCGCAATCGGCGCTCAATCCGCGGCGCAGTGTGCTGCGTCTGCTCACCCAGGCGCTGGAAGCCGGCGAGCGCTACGCGCCGGAAGGCGAGCGGCGCGCCGCGGCCGATGCCCTGTTGCGCGATACCGGATTGCCGCCGGATTGCCTCGACCGCTTCCCGTCACAATTGTCCGGCGGCCAGCGGCAGCGGGTGAATATCGGCCGCGCGCTGGGCGCCAAGCCGCGGCTGATCGTTGCCGACGAGATCGTGTCCGGTCTCGACGTTTCGGTGCAGGCACATATCCTCAATTGCCTGCTCGACCTGAACCGCAAACACGGGCTGACGATGGTGTTCATTAGCCACGATCTCGCGGTCGTGCGCTATCTGTGTTCGCGCATCCTGATGATGCATGCCGGCGAGATCGTGGAGGAGGGGCCGACCGAAACGGTTTTCGCAAATCCGCAGCATCCCTATACGAAGGCACTACTGGACGCGGTGCCGCCCGACAATGCAGACCAGCCATGGCCGCCGGCTCTGGCGGCCGGTTCTGCAGCGAGTATCTGACGATGAGCGAGCGATCGACCAAAGCCAAGCCGGTTGCAAAAGCCCAGGTGCTGAAGGCCGTCAGTCTGCGCGAGCAGATCTACGAGCATCTGCGCGAGCGCATCCAGTCCGGGCAATTCACCTTCGAGGACCGGCTGGTCGATGTCGACATCGCGAGCGAGTTCGGGGTGTCGCGCATGCCGGTGCGCGAGGCGCTGATGCAACTCGTGCATGACGGCATGATCGAAAGCTCGACGCGCGGCTTCATCCTGCGCCGCTACAGCGATCAGGAGATCGCCGATATCTTCGAGATCCGGCGCCTCTTGGAAGCGGCCGCCGCCGAGATTGCGGTCCGGAACATGACCGATGAGGCGCTGCGCAAGATGGACGATGCGATCGCCGCCGGCATCGCCGCCAGCGAGGCCAACGATTTCCCCGCCTTCGTGATGGCGAATGCGGCGTTCCGCAGTGCCTGGATGGCGCAGGTGCCGAACGCGCAGCTGGTCGCGGCGCTGGCGCGCTATATCGATCATGTGCAGGTCATCCGCCTCGTGACGCTGCCGCAACGCGCGGTGCGGGAGGACGTGCTGGTGCGGCTGCGCCACATCCATGATGCCTTCCGGGCCGGCGATGCCAACCGCGTCGGCGCGCTGTTCCGGGAGCACGTCGATGCCGCCGTGCGTGCCTATCGCACCTACAAGCGATGAGGGGAGCGCGCGCGAGGAGCGATGGGACAGGCGGCGATTTCTTGACACCTCAAGTCTGCGTTGTAATCTGGATACAGTATATTGTTTAGCGGCGGGAGCCCGGCATGCTGGCCATCGATCCGAAGACGGTCGTCAATCCCATGTCGGACCTTACGAGCGGCTTCAAGCTCGGGGTGTTTTCGGCGAATGCCGATCGCGGCCTGACGTTCTCCACCGTTCCCGAAGCCTGGACCGCGACGTGGGATGACATCGCAGAAGCCTGCCGCATCGCCGATCGCGGTGGGCTCGACTTTTTCCTGCCGATTGCGCGCTGGCGCGGCTATGGCGGCTCGACCAAGGTGCGCGAATGGTCGTTCGAGACCTTCACCTGGGCGGCGGGACTCGCGGCGATCACCGAACGCATCGCGCTGTTCATGACCGTGCATGTGCCGCTGCTGCATCCGCTTTATGCGGCCAAGGCGCTGGCGACGGTCGACCATATCAGCCACGGCCGCGCCGGACTGAATATCGTCTGCGGATGGAATCCCGACGAATTCGACATGTTCGGGGTGTCGCTGGTGCCGGACGCCTATGTCCAGGCCAAGGAATGGTTCGATGTCATCGTGCAGACCTACAACAGCGACACGCCGATCGACTTCAACGGCAAGTATTATCAGCTCAAGAACGCGGTGAGCCGTCCGGCCTCGCTGCAGAAGCCGCGGCCGGTGACCATGAATGCGGCCTTCGGTCCGCCCGGCCGCGACTTCGCGGCGCAGAATTGCGATCACCTGTTCACCAGCTTTACCGATCTGGAAGTGGGCAAGGGCCATATCGCCGACATCAAGGGGCGCGCCGCGAAGTTCGATCGCGACATCGGTGTCTTCACCATCGGGCATGTGGTGTGCCGCCCGACGCAAGCCGAGGCGGAGGATTATTACGATTATTACTCGCGCCAGAATATCGACGAGGAAGCCGTCGATTATCACATGCGGCAGAAGAAGAATTTCAGCCACAGCCACGAGGACGAGGCATTCAGGCAATACAAGCAGCGCTTCTCGGCTGGTACCGGAAGCTATCCGCTGGTGGGCACGCCGGAGCACATCGCATCGGAACTCGCGAAATTCGCCGGCGCGGGCTTCAACGGCGCGGCGCTGTCGTTCGTCAACTACACGAACGAGCTGCCGTATTTCTGCGAAACCGTGGTGCCGCTGCTCAAGGACGCGGGGCTGAGGATATGACGCCGACATGAGTGCCGACACCGATCCGCGCAGTCTGTTCGAGCCGTCGGCGCGAACCTTGCCCGTGATGCTGCAGCGGCAGGCCGCGCGGTATGGCGACCGGTCGCTGTTCGTTTGCGACGGCGCGCGCTGGAGCTATTTGCAGACCGCGGACATCGCGGCACGCAGCGGCGGCAGATTCACGCAAGCCGGGATCGCAAAGGGCGATCGGGTCGCGATCCTGTGCGGCAACCGCCCGGAATTCATCGACCTGTTTCTCGGCTGCGGCTGGATCGGCGCGATCTCGGTGCCGGTCAATGTCGCGGCGCGCGGGCCGCAACTCGAGCATATGCTGAAGACATCGGG
>JAEWHY010000394.1 GCA_023387555.1 Pseudomonadota bacterium | reverse complement strand
GATCTTGCCTTCGGAACCGCGCTCGCCGAAGCCGCCGGGAACCAGGATGCCGTGCACCTTCTCCAGGAACGGCGCCGGATCCTCCTTCTCGAAGATCTCGCTCTCGATCCAGTCGAGCTTGACCTTGACGCGGTTGGCGATGCCGCCGTGCGAAAGCGCCTCGATCAGCGACTTGTAGGCGTCCTTGAGGCCCGTGTACTTGCCGACAACGGCGATCGTCACCTCGCCCTCTGGGTTGTGGATGCGGCGCGAAACCTCCTGCCAGCGCTCCATGCGCGGCTTCGGCGCGGGATCGATGCCGAAGGCGGCCAGCACCTCGCCGTCCAGCCCTTCCTTGTGGTAGGCCATCGGCACGTCGTAGATGTGCGCCACGTCGAGCGCCTGGATCACCGCGCTCTCACGCACGTTGCAGAACAGCGAGAGCTTGCGCCGCTCCTCCTTGGGAATGGCGCGGTCGGCGCGCACCAGAAGAATGTCGGGCGCAATGCCGATCGAGCGAAGCTCCTTGACCGAGCGCTGCGTCGGCTTGGTCTTCAATTCGCCCGCGGTCGGGATGTACGGCATCAGCGTCAGGTGGATATAGACGGCGCCGCCGCGCGGCAGTTCGTTGCCGAGCTGACGAATGGCCTCCAGAAAGGGCATCGCCTCGATGTCGCCGACCGTGCCGCCGATCTCGCACAGCACGAAGTCGTAATCTTCGTTGTCGCTGAGAACGAAATCCTTGATCTCATCGGTGACGTGCGGAATGACCTGCACCGTCGCGCCGAGATAGTCGCCGCGGCGCTCCTTCTCGATGATGTTCTTGTAGATGCGCCCGGTGGTGATGTTGTCCTGCTGGTCGGCGGAACGGCCCGTGAAGCGCTCGTAATGGCCGAGATCGAGGTCGGTCTCGGCACCATCGTCGGTGACGAAGACCTCGCCGTGCTGATACGGCGACATCGTTCCCGGGTCGACGTTGAGGTAGGGATCGAGCTTGCGGATGCGCACGCGGTAGCCACGCGCCTGCAGCAGCGCGCCCAGCGCTGCTGCCGCTATGCCCTTGCCGAGTGAGGAGACCACGCCGCCGGTGATGAATACATATCGCGCCATGGGAATTATCGCTTAGCTTGGCGGCACCGATTCCGCCAGAGAAAAAGATCGAGAGCACGCCGTTTCGGTAGATGGGGCTGCGGCGGCACGTGGGCAACGAAAAAGGCCGGCTCTCGCCGGCCTTTTTTAGCAACGGCGAAAACGGATTACATCACAATGACTTGGGTCCCGACCTTGACCCGCTTGTAGAGGTCCATGACGTGCTCGTTGACCATCCGGAAGCAGCCATTGGAAGAATTGGTGCCGATCGTCTCCGGCTGGTTCGTGCCGTGGATGCGGATGTGGGTGTCGCGCTTGCCCTGGTAGAGGTAGATCGCGCGCGCGCCGAGCGGGTTGCTCGGTCCGCCGTTCATGCCATCCTTGTACTGGCCATACTTCTTCGGCTCACGCTCCTGCATTTCCTTGGTCGGGATCCAGCGTGGCCACTCCTGCTTGTCGCCGACCGTGGCGGTGCCCTTAAACTCCAGGCCCTCGCGGCCGACGGCGATGGCGTAGCGGCGGGCCGTGGTCGACGATTCGATCAGGTAGAGGTATCGGGCCGCCGTGTCCACGACGATGGTGCCGCGCTGATAGCCGGGAAACTCGACCGTCTGGGGAACGAAGTCTTCCTTGACGCGGAACTTCCTGCGCGCCTCCTTGGCCTGCAGCGACGCGTCGAGCGCGCGCGTCTCGGGCAGCAGCGCAGGCTGCGTGTCGCCGAACAGGCTGGCAAACAGCCTCGGCTTGGCGTTGAGCTCGCTGCGCAGCTCGCCCGAATTTCCCTCGGCCACGACAGGCAGCGCCTCGACCGGCACTACCGGCTGCTTCTTCAGCACCGCCGCCCTGGGCTCCTTCGGCTTGCCGCCGAACAGGACGAGTTCCCTGGACTCGCCCTTGCGCTTGGCAGCGGCCAGCTCCTTCTCCTTCTTGGCCTTCGCAGCCGCGAGTTCCTTTTCCTTCTTCGACTTGGAGGCGGCGACCTCCTTGTCCTTCTTGGACGAGGACTTCGCTGTCTCGGACGTCTTCTTCTTGGGCTTGGTGTCCGCGGTCTTGCCCTTGGCGGACTTCCCCGCGTCGTCCGTGGCCTTCGACGACTTGAGCAACTGGATCAGATTGGTCTTTCCTTCCGTCTCGGCGGAAGCAGGAAACGACAGGGCGACGGCGAGGCCGAGCGCTAGACCGGAGATGCAACGCAGCAGCATGGGAGGTTCCTGAGATTGGCACGGCGAGGCGCCGGGCCTCCTTCAAGGCACCGCCCCCTCGTCCTTACATGCAGGGATTTATGCGCCCAACAGTAAACATCACAAGAGGATCAGCGCTGCGCCAGCGCTCGAATCTTCGTGATGGATCATTCCGAAGAGGCGATGTTGCGTATTGATCACACCTTTGGCGCGGCCGGTGCGGCCGGGCCGCGGCTACTGGTTCGGAACCTGCGGAGCGGCCGGCGTCGCGGGGGCAGCGGGCGCGGCACCTTCGGTCGTCGGTGCGGTCGCCGGTGCAGCCCCATCCGTCGCGGGCGCGGTGGTCGAGCCGCCGAGCTGGTCGAGCACGCCGGCCCCGCCACCGGAAGTGCCGCTCTCGGTCTGCGCCGGCAGCCGGTCCAGGATGTCGATCGGCCGCTCGCCGTAACGGGCGAGCAGGGACAGGCCGAGCGAGGTGATGAAGAAGCCGGCTGCCAGGATGGCCGTCGCCCGGGTGAGCGCGTTGGCCGCGCCGCGCGCCGTCATGAATCCGGAACCGCCGCCAATGCCCAGGCCGCCGCCCTCCGAACGCTGCAGCAGGACGACGCCCACCAGCGCAAGCACGATCATGAGATGGATGACGATCAGGACGGTCTGCATATGTCGATGGATCCGGTATCAGCGACGCAGGCGCAAGCCCGCCGGTCAGGTCGAGGCGGCTGGTTACACGCTTTTCAAGGCATTTCCAAGCCCGCGCCGGATATGGGGAGCCTTGGCCCGAATGCAACGCCGGCCACGGTCAGATCGAGCGGTAAGCCTCGGCGATGCCGAGAAAATCGCCGGCCTTCAGGCTCGCTCCCCCGACCAGCGCTCCGTCGACGTTCGCGACGCCGAGAAGCTCGACCGCGTTCGACGCCTTCACCGAGCCACCGTAGAGGATTCGCATCCTGGCCGCGGCCGGACCAACGCGATCGTGCAGGCGGGCGCGGATATGCGCATGCGCCTCGGCGACGTCCTCGCGGGTCGGCGTCAGGCCGGTGCCGATGGCCCAGACCGGCTCGTAGGCGATGATGGTGTTGGCCGCGGTCGCACCCGCCGGGATCGATCCTTCGATCTGGCGTGACAGCACGTCGAGCGCGCGGCCGGCCTCGCGTTCTTCACGGGTTTCGCCGATGCAGATGATCGCCACCAGGCCTGCGGTCCAGGCCGCCTCCGCCTTGGCGTGCACCATCTGATCGGTCTCGCCATGGTCGGTACGCCGTTCCGAATGGCCGACGATGACGTGTGA
>JAEWHY010000316.1 GCA_023387555.1 Pseudomonadota bacterium | reverse complement strand
TGGCGGCGCGCGTCTCACTTACACCTTGCGTTTCGCGAAATAAGTCTCGGTATCGTATTGCGCACCAACGTGCATACCACCATCGACGATCACATGCGTGCCCGTGCAGGCGCGCGCTGCATCGGAGCAGAAGAACAGGATCGGGTCCGCCACCTCCTCCGGCGACAGCCAGCGTCCCATCGGGACGCGGCGCGGAACGTCGGCGCGGCTGCGTGCATCGATCTTTGCATCCATCTGCGGGGTCATGATCGGTCCCGGCAGCACGGCGTTGACGCGGATGTTGTCGCGCGCAAGCTCGAACGCGGCGTGACGCGTCAGGCCAAGCACGCCGGACTTCGCAGCGGTGTAACTCACGCCGTTGTTGAACGACATCTGGAAGGCTGCCAGCGAGCCGACGGTCACGATGCTGCCGCCACCGACGCGCCGCATCGCGGGTGCGACCGCCTTGATGCCGTAAAACGGCCCGCTGAGATTGAGCCCGACGACATTGTTCCAGTCTTCGGCAGAAGCGCTGTCGATCGTTGTCGGCGTGCCGCCACCCGCAACGCTGACCAGCATGTCGATGCGACCGAACGCGGCTTCAACGACCGCTACCGCATCGAGCATCTGATCGAGGTTGCGCACATCGACCGCGTGAACCGAAAGCTCATCGCCCTTGCCGGCCTTCAGTGCATCAAGCCGTCCCTGATCGCGATCGAAAGCTGCAACCTTCGCGCCGCTTTCGAGCAACCGATTGACAGTGGCCGTTCCGATGCCGCCCGCACCTCCGGTGACAATGGCCACACGACCAGAGAAATCGACCTTCATAGAGAACTTCCCTCGCTCCGTTTGTCGGAATTATCTGCTGTTGAATGGACTTTCTCGGCTTGGTACCACACCGACAATGAAGTGCAAACGATGCAACACGTTGCATCTCATTGAACACTCCGGAGCTCCGATCACACATGCCATCAGCCTTCACCGAACGCCTTTGCGCTGCCGTCCACAGCTGCGACGACGGCGTTACGGCAATGCGTTCGCTGACTGGCCGTGCGATCGTCGATACGCCCGGCATCGCAATCCATCACAGCACCGTCATGGCTGCGGGATGTTGACGACAACGCTTCACAGCCGCGTGCCGCAATTGGCCAATGAGATCACGCCCGCGAACCGCGCGGGCCACACCTTTCCAAGGAGCAGACCAGTATGACGTATAGTGTCGATGAAATCGCCAAGGTGATGCAGACGCCGCTCAAGCTCAACGCCAAGCCGGGCGCGAAGATCTTCGTCATCACCGACACGAAGATTGAACCGGTGCTGTGGCAGGGGCTGAGCCGGGCCGCAAAGGACCTCGGCATGGAGGCCGCCGTCGGCGTCATGGAGCCGCGCGCGACGCATTCGTCCAATCCGACGAGTCCGATCCACCGCGCCGCGCTCGACCCCGATCTCGACCTCATCGTCTATCTCACTTCGACGGCAATGGCGCACGCCACGATTACCGACGAGTTGATCGACACCGGAAAGCAGCATCTGCTGATGGAGGAACTGACTCCGGCCATGCTGGCGCCCGACGGCCCGGCCGGCGCGGATTATGGCGCGATCAATGAAGTCGGCCTGCGGATCGCCAAGATCTTTTCGGAAGGCGACACCTGCCACGTCACCTGCCCGAACGGCACCAATCTCACCGCCAGCATCAAGGGCCGGCCCGGCCGTTCGATTGCGGGCATCCCTGTGCAGCTGAAGCCCGGCGGCGGCGGCGGCTGCGCCTTCCCGGATGGCGAAGCCCATGTCTGCCCCGTCGAAGGCACCGGCAATGGCGTCGTGGTGTTCGACCTCACCGCCCATTCGGTCGGCGCGATCAAGGAGCCGATGCGGCTGACCGTCGAGAACGGCTGGGTGACCAAGATCGAAGGCGGCCGCGAGGCAGCGATCTGGCGCGAGATTCTCGAAAAGCACGGCGATGCGAACAGCTTCAATTGTCCCGCGGAAATCTCGATCGGCCTCAATCCGAAGGTGACGCCGACCGGCGTCATGCGCACCGACAAGAAGAAGTATGCGACCTCGCATATCGGAATGGGCGATACGATTGCGCTGGGCGGCACCTGCCATGCGAAGCTTCGTCTCGAAGGCGTGATCAACAAGCCGGAGATTTCTGTCGACGGCAAGACGCTGACGCGCGACGGCAAGATCCTCGTCTAAAGCAAGGGAAGCGTCTCCAATGCGCATGATCGCGGCGGATCAGACCGTCGATGCCCTGACGATTGCCGAAGCCGCTTCGGTCATCGAACGTGTCTATGCCGGCCTGGCATCCGGTGCGGTCGTGCCGTCCACGCCCTCTGCGATGCGGATTGCGGGCCCTCCGCACCGCATCCAGGTGAAGGGTGCGGTGCTGCAGGATGAAGGCATTGCCGGCGCGCGGCTGAGTTCGATGCGCGATCCGCGCGTGATGCTCTGGGTTCTCGAAACCGGCGAGCCGATCGCGCTGATCGAGGAGAGCTGGCTCTACACCTTCCGCACCGGCATTTCGGGTGCGGTGGTCGCGCGCTGGCTGACGCCCTGCCCGAAGCCGCGGATCGCGCTGATCGGCGCCGGCAAGATCGCAACGCATATGGCGCGCGGTTTTGCCGAACTCTGCGACCCGGCGCAGATCCGCGTGGCGTCACGAACCGCGAAATCCGCCCAGCGGCTGGTCGAGGCGGTCGGTACGGCGACGTGCAACATCGCCGCCGTGGAAACCATCGAGGAGGCCGTGCGCGGCGCCGATATCGTCGCGACCATCACGACCGCCGCCGCGCCCCTCGTCGACCCGGCGTGGATCAAGCCGGGCGCTCTGGTGCTGTCCATGGGCGGCGTTCAGGAGTTCATGCCGCAGACCTTTCACGCTGCGACGCATCGCTTCGTCGACGATCTCGATTATGCGCTCTATCAGGGCGACCTCGCGGCCTTCGTGAAATCCGGCGCGGCCACCGCGGATCACATCCGCTCGACCGTCGTTTCGATCGGCGACGTTGCGACGGGCCGATGGCCGGGCCGCGCCGATCCGTCGGAAAGCGTCTATGCGGTGATCCAGGGGCTGACGGCGCTCGATCTGGCACTCGCCTATCGCATCTTTCAAAAGCACGCTTGAACCTGCGATTTCGGCATCGGCCGGCCTGACGGCATCGTTCGCCGCGTCGGCCCCGACCGGATGGCGAGCCAGCGCGGCCCCGGTCGCGAATCAGATACTGATAGGGCGTTCGCGACATCCGCGTATCCGCCGGGGCGCCCCGGCATCGGACCTCACCTCAACATTCCGGGGACATCCATGATCGTCGACCGCCTCCGCGTCCTTGCCTTAGCGC
>JAEWHY010000259.1 GCA_023387555.1 Pseudomonadota bacterium | reverse complement strand
GCATCGCAGACGCCCGTTTGTCCAGCGCCTCGCGCAGGATCGCGACTTCCCTGGAGAGCTTCGCTTCTTCCGCTGCGAGCCTGTCGCGCTGTTCGATCGCGGCTGCGTAGCGTCCGCCGGCTTTGGGTCTGCCGGTCGCGGTCACGAGTTCGGAAAGGGATTCGGCCGTGGCAGCCATGATCTCGGCCATGCGCCGGCCGCCGGTGATGGCCTCGACTTCGCCCTGCACGGATTCGAGCAGACTGACGCGGATCTCCTTCTCGCTTTTCTCCTCCGAACTGCTGCGCTTCTCGATCCCGGTCACGCCCTGGCGCACCCAGAGCAGGCCAGCCGGCCCGGCGGTGCCACCCTTGATCAGGGTCGCGATGAAGTTCTCCGCCTCGTCCGCCTGCGCAACCAGGCGCCCGGTCGCGAGGTCGGTGACCCGTACAGACCGGCCGCCATAATACTGCTTCGTGATCCGGAAACGGCCCGGTCCGACGCAGATGTCGGCCTCGACCAGCGGATTGCCGCCACTGTAGGGCCGGAGATTCTTGACGTCGTTCGACACGCTCGAATGCGCCTGGAAGAACAGCGCGTGCAGCGCTTCGAAGCTCGTCGATTTGCCGAACTCATTGGCGGCGCAAAGCACGTTGACGCCGTCGCCGATCCCCTCGATGGCGACACCGCGACCGGCAAAACGCTTCACGTTGAACAGACGCAGCGCCGATATCTTCATGGCGCAACCGCCTGTGCATACGAATAAAGGCGTGCGAGCGCCGCTCGCGCGATGTCACGATCGGCGGCCGAACGGCTCTCATCCCGGGACTCGGCTAGCAGCGCATTGGCCGCCTCGCGAAGCGCGCCGGCGCGATCGATCTGGTCGAGATCGTCCACCTCGCATTCGGTCGCAAGGCCCGCATCATCCAGTTCCAGAAATGCGAAATCGGGCGCCGCGCCCTCGATGGAGGCGACCAGTGCCGCGCGTTGCGCCAGCCGGCTGCGTCCGGTCGCCACGACGCGGGCGAGCGTCTGACGACGATGCCTCGGCTCCGGCAGCAACTTCTCGAGCGCCGGAGCGAAATCCTCGTCATTGAGCAGATGAAGCTCCAACGAGCGCCAGGCGAAGCTTCCGGTCTCAAGCGACTGCACCTGCGGCAAAGCGGTGTGGCCGGCAATGCTCACCAGCAACGCCTCACCCGGCCGGTTGTGCTTGAACCGGTCAGGCTCGGGCGTGCCGCTGTAATGCGTGCGCGGATCGACGGCGATCGCACCGTGCCAGTCGCCGAGCGCCAGATAGTCGAGCCCGGCGCGCGCCGCCCGGTCCGGCGCAATCACGTCAGCGGCAGCCGCTTCTTCCGAGAAGCTCTGGATCGCACCATGGGCGAGGCCGATGCGGACGGTCCCTTCGGGTGTCGCTGCACCGCTCATCCATTCGGTCAGGTCACGGCCGGGTCGCCGCGTGGTGCAGGGCGACGGCAGCACCACGGCGTTGGCCGCCAGCTCGATCGGTTGGACCTCGACCGCCAGGACGACATTGTCCGGCGCCTCGGATTTGAGCGTCGTCCAGAGCTGGGCTGCCTGAAGCGAATCGTGGTTGCCCGGCAGGATCACCCACCGGATCGGGGCGTGATCGCGCATTGCGGCCAATGCCTGCCGCCGGACGTCCGGCGCCGGCGTCTCGGTGTCGAAGGTATCGCCCGCGAGCAGGATCGTGGTTGCGCCCTGCTCCCGGGCGTGTTGCGCGAGACGCCCGATGACCGCGTGACGCGCCTCCCGCAACCGGCTCGGCAGATCGCCCGAAAAGCCCCCGAAGCGCTTGCCGAGGTGCAAATCGCTCGAATGGATGAATTTGATCATGACGTCAGGGAAGAGGAAGTGGTTGCGATAGGCTTGCGCAAGATTGAGAGCCAAAGCGCGCTAACAAGGCTTGCCACCGACGCCGCTCCACATTGGCCCCGCGTTCCACATTGGCACAAGGTTCGCGTCTGTTCGCGGAGAACGAATCGGGGCCCGATTCGCAGCCAGTAACGTCGTGGATTAGCGCAACAGAGTTCCGGACACCGCACGCCGAATTCGCGCCGGTATGGTTAACAATGTGTTAGCGCGGGGGCAAGCTTACCCTGCCGACGGCAGGCCTTGAGCTGTGGAAATGCCGGGCAGCGGGCGGCGATCAATCGCAGCCCCCATGGCCGCGATGATCAGGGCAGCCGATAGCGAGCGCCGCATTGATACAAACGCACGCTGGAAGCTTTACGAAACAGCACAAGAGGGCGAACGGCGCCTATCACCGCCAGGTCATCGGCAATGACAATGACAAGGTTCACGTTTGTTCGCGCGGAACGAATCGAGCCCCAGAATCTCTCCGGGGTGCAAAACTGAAGAAAGTATTATCGCTGTGCTCGAAGCTGATCGTCTCCGTAAAATTCAGGAGGCAGGCCGCGGCGCTTCGAAACGCAGAAACAGCGATGCAGAACCAATACTTCGACATCAGAGCAAGGCCGCAGCCTCACTCTGATGTCTCTAATGTTAAGTCAGCGCGCCAAGGACAAATCAAGCCGCGGCGGTCATGAAGCGCTCGACAGTCGCAGCGAAATGGCCGCACCAATCATCCCTGCCGACGACCGGCCAGGCACTCTTCCCGCCGGTCTCGTGCGGCATTGGAGGGTTGAATCGGCACAACCCACTTCCTTCAATCTGCTGAACCTTGGCGCTGCTCTGGTTGTCGAAGAACTGGCAGTTCGGGCACGCGCAGGTTGTCATTTGGAACCTCCCGGCCATTGGGCCACTTTAGATCAATTTGAAACGCGCTCTTCTGCGCGATGTTCCGCGCTGCAGCAGCGGGCGCGCTTCTATCTTCTGTCGAACACTGCGTTCATTTTTCCAGGCAAGCCTGTACCGGCGGATGATTATGAGGGCGTCGAGACAACGCCTTTCAGCTTCGCCGCATCCCGCACAATTTCGTTGTGATCGAACGCCAGTGCGAGATCGCGCCAGTCGGCGCGGAACTCCGCGGCCGCGGCATCGTCCCCGGCGATCGGTGCTCCCGTCACCGCGCTCGCGAGATAGGCGATGCTGATCGTGTGGCCGCGCGGATCGCGCTTCGGATCCGAATAGACCCCGATAAGCTGCAGGTCCGCGGCCTCCAGGCCGGTCTCCTCGGCCAGTTCGCGGCGGGCCGCTGTTTCGGTGGTCTCGCCATAGTCAACAAAACCGCCGGGCAGCGCGAATTGACCGGCAAAGGGCGGATTGCGTCGGCGGACCAGAAGGAGCCGGTCCTTGTTGTCGAACACGACGCAATCGACCGTGACGCTCGGATTCCGGTGCGTCATGGCGCGATGAAGGCCGCCCTAACCCGCCTGTCCAAACCGCGCCCTTGAACGCTCACGCGCCTTATCGGCTTCGACCTCGCGGTCGCGGGCGGGTGCGTTCGTCTGCAGCGACGTGAGCAGCTTGCGCGCGGCGGCGGAGACCTCCTCGACGGCCTCATCGAAAATGGCCTTGTTGGCCTGCGACGGCGCATTGAAACCGGACAGCTTTCGGACGAATTGCAGCGCAGAAGCGCGGACCTCGTCCTCGGTCGCCGGCGGCTCGAAATTGAACAGCGTCTTGATGTTGCGGCACATCGCGGAACTCCTCACGCGGCCACCCGAATGTAGGCAAATATCCGCACGGCCGTAACCCGGCTTCCGCAAGGCGCAGTGCGCCGCCATACCGTCGAAAGCCAAAGGGCAGCCTCGCGGCTGCCCCTTGCCGTTTCGACCTGAGGGTTCAGTGCGCAGCCGCGGCCTGCCGCGCCGCCTGCCTGATCCATTCGGCGGCGACCTCGGGTCGCGCGACGAACACCGCGTGGCTGCCCGGCGTCTCGGTCACCGTCGCACCGGCCCGCTTGGCCTGCGCGCGCTGGACCTGCGGCGGGATCATGAGGTCATCGGTTGCGACCAGATAGCTCGAGGGCTTCGTGCGCCAGGCCGCGTTTTCGACAACCCCGCTGAAGGCATCGACGCTCCACGGCAACTGCGAATCCGCCATGAAGGCCGCCTTGTCGGAATCCACGTCGGCCGCGAAGGCCGCCGCAAAAGCCTCGCGCTTGACCTGCAGGAATCCGTCCTCCGGTCCGGCGATCGGCGGCACCGGCGCGCCGGGAACCGGGTTGGCGAGCAGCGACTTCAGCGATTCACCGCGATCGGGCACGAAGGCCGCGAGATAGGCCAGCCCCCTCACCTTCGGGTCGTTGCCGGCTTCGGTGATCACCGCGCCGCCGTAGGAATGCCCCACCAGCAGCACCGGCCCGTTCAAGCTGGCGATCACGCGCTTCGTGTAGGCGACATCGGCGGCGAGCGACGTGGTCGGGTGCTGGACGACACGAACATTGTAGCCGTCCTTCGTGAGGATCTTGTGGACCCCCTCCCATCCGGAACCGTCGATGAACGCGCCGTGGACCAGCACGATATTCCTGACGCCGCGATCCTGGGCGGCGGCGGGAGCAGCCGGCAGGGCCATCAGCGCTGCGGCGGCCGAAACAAGCAATGCGCGAAAAGCGGTCATTGTCATTCTCCTGAAAGTGCTTCCGGGACTTTTGGGCCCTTAATCATTATCGCGATAACTAATTTAGGGCTCGCAGTTTCATTGTCAAACCATTATTTATCACGATAACGAAAACGTCAGGACGCGCCGCAGCGAAGGAAAGAGACCATGCCCGCGAGCAAGTTAGCGCCACTCGACAGCCAGCTCTGCTTCTCCCTCTATGGCGCGTCCATGGCGATCACCCGCGCCTACAAGCCGCTGCTGGACGATCTCGGCCTGACCTACCCGCAATACCTCGTGCTGGCGGCGCTGGCGGAACGGGACGGACAGACCATCGGCGAGATTGCCGGGCGCCTCGCGCTGGAGCCGAGCACGATCACCCCGCTGGTGAAACGCCTGGAGCAGGCCGGCCTGGTCGCGCGCCGGCGCAATCCGGACGACGAGCGCGCGGTGAATGTCAGCCTTTCGAAAAAGGGGAAGGACATCCACGCCAGGACCTTTTGCCTGACCGACGAACTCCTGAAGCGCTCCGGACTGACGATCGGCGATATCGCCGCCCTCAACGAGCAGGTCCAGCATCTGCGCGATGCCGTCGCCCGCAAGCCCGGCGCGGACGAATAGGCATCCAACGCGCCATGTTTTTCCCGCTTTATCGGCGATAGTCTGTTTGAGATGCTTTGCCTCAATCCCACAGATGGAGTGAGGAACCGATGTCCCATGTGATCTATCGCATCGTTCAGCACGACGGTGGCTGGGCCTACAAGGTCGGCGACGTGTTCTCCGAGCCGTTCCGGACTCACGCGGCCGCCCTTGCCGCCGCCAAGCGCGTCGCGCGCGAGCAGCGCACGCCGGGCCGCACCGAGGCCATCGAGTGGGAGGACGTGAATGGCGTCTGGCATACCGAGACCGCATCCGGCAGTGACCGGCCGGAGACCGACGTCGAAGACACCAAGGGATCGCGCGGGTGAAACGGCTCCCGATAGCCCTGCTTGCACTCGCGGCCCTCGCGAACCCGGCCGCCGCGCAGCAGAAGCCCGATCTCAAGATCGATATCGACGTGGTGCTGAAGGGCGCCAAGATCGTGCTCAATCTCGACCACCTGGCCTATGCCGGAAAAGACCCTTTCGGACTCGTCTATGCGCGCATCATGCAGGAGCGCTTCACCGCCGACAGCACCGACTGGCAAGTCATCGCGATCTTCCACGGCGCCGCCGGATACTGGGCGCTCAGCGATCAGGCCTATAATCGCGTGCGCCGGACGATCACCGGCAACCCTCATGCGAAGCAGATCGCATCGCTGCAGAGCGGCGGTATCCGCTTCGAAATCTGCGGGCTGACCGCGCGCGACAACAAATGGGTGAACGCCGACTTCCTGCCGGGCATCGCGGTCAACAGCGGCGCGAATTTCCGCATCGTCCAGCTCGTGCAGGACGGCTTCATCCAGATTCATCCGTAGAACGGCGCGACGCGCTGTTCTGTTAGCCGCGATGTTCCGCTTTGTTCGTGAGGAACGAATCGAGGCCTGCGATTCCGGGCGGCTGCGAATCTTAACAGAGGCTTTCACTTGCGCGCGCAATGGCGACGCGGAGCGACGAAAGCGCTGACGATCGATGACGGATGAATTCGGTCAAACGTCCTCTCGCTCGGGTCGATCCGCGCATCATGCACGAGCGCTTCACAAGCGAACAGCAGACCGCCTGACGCGATGTTCCGCTTTGTTCGTGAAGAACGAATCGAGCCCGGCGATTTCGGGCGACTGCGAATCTTAACAGAGGCTTTCACTTGCGCGCGTAATGGCGACGCGAAGCGACAAACGCCCGGATGATCGATGACGAATAAATCCGATCAAGCGCCCTCTCGCTCGGGTCGATGCGCGCATCATGTACGAGCGCTTCACGTCGAACAGCGGACCGCCTGACGCGATGTTCCTCTTTGTTCGCGACGAACGAATCGAGGTCGATGATTCCGGGACGCTGCAAATCTTAACAGACGCTTTCACTTGCGCGCGCAATGGCGACGCGAAGCGACAAGCGCGCGATGATCGATGACAGATAAATCCGATCAAGCGCCTTCCCGCTCTCGTCGATGCGCGCATCATGCACGAGCGCTTCACCATCGAACAGCGGACCGCCTGCGCTGTTCCGCTTTGTTCGCAAGGAACGAATCGAGCCCTGCGATTCCCGGCGGCGGAGAATCTTAACAGAGGCTTGCAGTCGCGGACGAAGTGTCGACTTGCGGTTATGAACAAGCCGGCGGTTATCGATAATGAACGCCAGCCACGTCATCGCAGGGCCATCCTGGAGCCGGCCGAAGGCTCCGCGGCGGTCGGCGCAAGTTGAGAGGCTCTCCTTTCGGCTTCGCCCCACGATAAAGATGATGCGCCGCAAGCCGATCGCAGTACCGGGGACCACGCCAGAGCCGGGCCGGTGTGGCGAGCATCGTCAATCATCCCGGGATCCGGCAAACACTCCAATTTGCGGCCTTTCAGGCGCCCCTGCGAAGATTGTCGCGCTTTCCGCGGCGTACACAGGCCGGGTCCGCATGCTCCGCCTGCCGGGCGGCCAACCGGGGCGAAAAGCCCGCCCGACCTTGCCCTTTGCTCCTCCCAAGGCTACTTAAAGCCCGCATTTCCACCATATCCCGCAGGTCCGGCGCGCCCGCGCAGCCGATGCGGATTGTCCGAAAGACGAGAAGAGAAGCACAATGAACGGCCGGCAATTTATCTATTTCATGCAGGGGCTGACCAAGGTCTATCCGGGCAACCGCAAGGTGCTGGAGAACATCCACCTGCAGTTTTACCCGGATGCGAAGATCGGCGTGCTGGCGTCAACGGCTCGGGCAAATCCACGTTGCTGCGCATCATGGCCGGCATCGACACCGATTATAACGGCGAGGCCTGGGTCGCCGAGGGCGCTCGCGTCGGCTATCTGCCGCAGGAGCCGCAGCTCGATCCGGACAAGTCGGTGCGCGAGAACGTGATGGAAGGCGTCGCCAGCCAGAAGGCGATTCTCGACCGCTACAACGAACTCGCGATGAATTATTCCGACGAGACCGCGGACGAGATGACCAAGCTGCAGGACGAGATCGAGGCCAAGGGCCTGTGGGATCTCGATTCCAAGGTCGATCAGGCGATGGACGCGCTGCGCTGCCCGCCGGACGATGCCGACGTCTCGAAACTCTCGGGCGGCGAGCGACGCCGCGTCGCGCTCTGCAAGCTGCTGCTCAACCAGCCCGAATTGCTGCTGCTCGACGAACCGACCAACCATCTCGACGCCGAGAGTGTCGCCTGGCTGGAAGGCCATCTGCGCAACTATCCGGGCGCGATCCTGATCGTCACCCATGACCGCTACTTCCTCGACAATGTCACCGGCTGGATTCTCGAGCTCGATCGCGGCCGCGGCATTCCCTATCAGGGCAACTACACCTCGTGGCTGTCGCAGAAACAGAAGCGGCTCGAGCAGGAAGGCCGCGAGGAAGAGTCGCGCCAGCGCACGCTCGCTGCCGAACAGGAATGGATTTCGGCATCACCCAAGGCGCGTCAGGCCAAGTCGAAGGCGCGCTATCAGCGCTACGAGGACCTGCTCGCAAAGTCCGCGCAGAAGCAGACCACCACCGCGCAGATCGTCATTCCGGTGGCCGAACGGCTCGGCAACAATGTCATCGAGTTCGAAGGTCTGAAGAAGGGCTTCGGCGACAACCTCCTGATCGACGACCTGACGTTCAAATTGCCGCCCGGCGGCATCGTCGGCGTGATCGGTCCGAACGGCGCCGGCAAGACCACGCTGTTCCGCATGATCACCGGCCAGGACAAGCCCGATGCCGGTACGATCAAGATCGGCGAGTCGGTGCATCTTGGTTACGTCGACCAGTCGCGCGACGCGCTCGATGACTCCAAGAACGTCTGGGAGGAAATCTCCGGCGGCCTCGACCAGATCATGCTCGGCAAGAAGGAGGTGAATTCGCGCGGCTATGTGTCGGCCTTCAACTTCAAGGGCGCCGACCAGCAGAAAAAGGTCGGCCAGCTCTCGGGCGGCGAGCGCAATCGCGTGCATCTCGCCAAGATGCTGAAGTCCGGCGCGAACGTTCTGCTGCTCGACGAACCGACCAACGATCTCGACGTCGATACCCTGCGCGCGCTGGAAGAGGCGCTGGAGGATTTCGCCGGCTGCGCCGTTATCATCAGCCACGATCGCTGGTTCCTCGACCGGATCGCGACCCACATGCTGGCCTTCGAGGGCAACAGCCATGTCGAATGGTTCGAAGGCAACTTCCAGGATTACGAGGCGGACAAGATGCGCCGTCTCGGCCAGGACAGCATCATCCCGCACCGCCTGAAGTACAAGAAGTTCACGCGCTGAGGGACAGCGGCGCGCGGCAATCGCTGCGCGCCGTCACCCGCGGTTATCGCGGTTTTGTCTTACTGCGGTTTCGTCTTATTCGGCCTGGTCTTATTGCGGTTTCGTCTTGGGCGCCGTCCTGGCGGCCGTTTTGGCCGGCTTCCTGGCCTTGGCGCTGGGCGCCGGAG
>JAEWHY010000248.1 GCA_023387555.1 Pseudomonadota bacterium | reverse complement strand
GTCCGCGAGCCGTCCGTCAGGTCGGTCGTGCACGTGGCTACAGCTTGCACCCCATCGATCAGGCATTCCAAAAGTCGCATAAGATAGATTATGGAACTTACGCGTCAGCCGAAAGCGCTGCGGTGCGGGCTTTTGCGGCCGAAATAAGCGCCTTGGGTTCCACCTCGAACACCGCGTCATGCGCGCCGGCGGCGGCGAAGACGCGGTCGAATGCCAGCAGGCTCTCGTCGGCGAAGGTTGGCAGATCGACCAGGTGGCCGATCGGCGCGACGCCGCCGATGGCGAAGCCGGTGACGTCGCGCACGTGGCGCGGCTCGGCGCGCTTCAGCGGCTCGCCGGCGAGCGCTGCCGCCTTGTCGAGATCGAGCCGGTTCGGACCCGACAGCAGGAATAGATGGAGACCGCCGGTCCGCTCGCCCTGGAAGACGAGCGACTTGACGATCTGGGCGACGTCGCAGCCGCATTGCGCGGCGGCTTCCTCGGCCGTGCGGGTCGAGGCGCCCATGCGGCGCACCTCGATCTTCAGGCCGGCCGCCTCAGCCGCTTCGGTGACGCGTTCGATGCTGCCGGCCATGGCGTTCAGTCCTCGTATGGCAGTTCGATCACCATGCCGTCATAGGCCGGCACGATGTGCCCGGGCAGTTCGGCGCGCAGCTTTTCGTAGTCGAGCGGCGTATGCATGTGGGTCAGCACAGCGCGCTTCGGCGCGATGCGCTCGATCCACCCCAGCGCCTCGGACAGCGATAGATGGCTCGGATGCGGCCGGTATTGCAGGGCGTCGATGATCAGCATGTCGAGGCCCGTCAACAGCGGCAGTGTGGACGGCAAAAAGTCGCTGATATCAGGGCAATAAGCGAGGTTCTTGATACGGAATCCGAGCGAAACGATATCGCCGTGCTGCTGCCGCAGCGGGGTGAGGGCGATCGGACCCCCCTCGCCTTCGACCAGGACCGGCCGATCGTGGTCGATCAGATGGGCCTTCAGGATCGGCGGATAGGAGCTTCCTTCCGGCGTCTCGAAGCAGTAGCCGAAGGACAGCATGAGCCGCTCCAGGGTCGGCGAGTCGGCGTAGATGTCCATGATCCGCCGCTGCTCCAGCACATAGCCGCGCAGGTCATCGATGCCGTGGATGTGGTCGGCGTGCGGATGGGTGTAGACCGCGGCAGAGATGCGCGAGACCTTCGCCATCAGCATCTGTTCCCGAAAATCCGGTCCGGTGTCGATGACGACCCGCGTCGTGCCGGTCGCCGAGACGCGCTCGACCATGGCAGCGGTGCGGGTGCGCCGGTTCCTCGGATTGGTCGGGTCGCAGTCACCCCAGTCGCCGGTGATGCGCGGAACGCCCGGCGAGGAGCCGCAGCCGAGAATCGTGAAGCGCAGCCGGTCCGTCATGCCTGCGCCGGCCCCTGGCGATCGCGGGTCAAGGGCGCGGGACCTTGGCGAACAGGCGGAAGAAGTTTGCGGTCGTGATGTCCGCGATTTCCTCGCGCGTCACGCCGATCGTCTCGGCCAGCACGGCCGCCGTCGAGGCGACGAAGGCCGGCTCGTTGCGCTTGCCGCGGTTGGGCACCGGCGCCAGGTAGGGCGCGTCGGTCTCGACCAGCAGCCGGTCATGCGGCACCTTGGCTGCTATGGCGCGCAGTTCGTTCGAGTTCTTGAACGTCAGGATGCCGGAAAAGGAGACGTAGCCGCCGAGTTCGACGCCGACCTCGGCCAGCCGCGGGCCGGAGGAAAAGCAGTGCAGGATGAAGGGGAAGGCGCCCTTCCCCGTCTCTTCCTCCAGGATCGCCGCCATGTCGTCGTCGGCGTCCCGCGCATGGATGACCAGCGGCAGGCCGGTCTCCCGCGCGGCGGCGATGTGGGTGCGAAAGCCCTGCGCCTGAGCAGGACGCGGCGACTTGTCGTAGAAATAGTCGAGACCGGCCTCGCCGATCGCCACCACCTTCGGGTGCTGGGACAGTTCGACCAGTTGCCCGGCGGTGATGTCGAGTTCCTCGGCGGCGTTGTGCGGATGCGTGCCGACAGAGCAGTAGACCGGGTCGAATGCCTCGGCGATGGCGCGCACCCCTTCGAACCGTCGCACCCGCGTCGAGATCGTCACCATCAGGCCGACGCCGGCGGCAAGCGCGCGGTCGACGATCGCCCCGCGCTCCTCCGCGAAGTCGGGAAAATCGAGATGGCAGTGGCTGTCGACCAGCATTCCGGTTCTCAGCCTTCCGTGGCCTGCTCGACATAGCGCGGGAACACCGGCTGCGGCGGCGGCAGCGGCGTGCCTTCCAAGAGCACCGCATGGTCGCCTATGCGGTCGAAGCCGCGCGCATCCCCGGGCACCGCCAGCAGATCGAGCAGCTTCGCCGCCGATCCCGGGATGTAGGGCTGGCACAGGATCGCCACCCGCCGGATGGTCTCGGCGGTGGTGTGCAGCACGGTCTCCATGCGGGCCGGATCGCTCTTGCGCAGCGCCCAGGGTTCCTGCGCGGCGAAGTAGCGGTTGGCATCGGCCACCACGCTGAAGATCGCCGCCAGCGCCAGGTGGATCTGCTGCTCGGCCATCGCCATGCGCGCGTTCACCAGCGCCTGCTCGGCCGCGGCGAGGATCGCCCGGTCGGCCTCGTGCGGCGCGCCGCGGGTCGGCACCACGCCGCCGAGATTCTTGGCGATCATCGACAGCGAGCGCTGCGCCAGATTGCCGAGATCGTTGGCGAGATCCGCATTGGTG
>JAEWHY010000241.1 GCA_023387555.1 Pseudomonadota bacterium | reverse complement strand
GTGCCTTCGTCGACCTTGATGCCGGGAATGGCGCCGGCCTTCTTGATCAGTTCGACCAGCGGCGTGCCGTCCTTGGCTTTCTGCCAGATGGTCTCGTCGTACAGGATGACGCCGGAGATGTATTTCGACATCGCCTCGGTTGTGCGGAACATCAGCTCGCGATAGTCGCGGCGATTGTCTTCCGTGTTTTCCGTGCCGATGGCGTCGAAACGCTTCTTGATGGTGCCGGTGGACTCGTCGGCGGCAAGGATGCCCTTGCCCGGCGCCACCATGGCTTCGGCGACCTTGTTCAGTTCCGCGAGGTTCATCGGTTACTCCGTTCGCAAAGCCAGATTTTCGGCAAATTCGACGGGCCTTTTACATCCTCTGCCGCCATGCGGAAAAGGGGGTGGTCACTTTGCCCTTAATACTTCGACGCCCGGCAGGGCCTTGCCCTCGCAAAATTCAAGGAACGCGCCGCCGGCTGTGGAAATGTAGCTGAAATCGTCGGCGACGCCGGCATGATTTAGCGCCGCGACGGTATCGCCGCCGCCCGCGATCGAGACCAGCTTGCCGGCCTTGGTCCGTTGCGCAGCGTGACGTGCGGCCGCGACCGTGCCGCGATCGAAGGGCGCGAGTTCGAAGGCGCCGAGTGGGCCGTTCCAAAGAAGCGTCCGCGCATCGTCGATGGCGTGGGCAACGCGCTCGATCGAGAGCGGTCCGATGTCCAGGATCATGCCGTCGTCGGGGATCGCGTCCAACCCATACGCGTGAGACGGCGCATTGGCTTCGAACTTGAAGGCCACGATCGCGTCGACCGGCAGGATCAGCGCGCATTTGGCGGCTTCGGCCTTGTCCATGATGCGGCGGGCGGTGTCGGCGAGGTCGCGTTCGGCCAGCGACTTGCCGATCTTGACGCCCTGCGCGTGCAGGAAGGTGTTGGCCATGCCGCCGCCGATCACCAGCGCTTCGACCCGGCTGACGAGATTTTCCAGAAGATCGATCTTGGTCGAGACCTTGGCGCCGCCGACGATCGCAATGACCGGCTTGGCCGGCGCGACCAGCGCTTTCGACAGCGCTTCGAGTTCTGCCTGCATGGTGCGGCCGGCATAGGCCGGCAGCTTGTGGCCGAGGCCTTCGGTCGAGGCATGGGCACGATGCGCGGCCGAGAAGGCGTCGTTGACGTAGATATCGCCGAGATCGGCCAGCCTCTGGACGAAGTCGGGATCGTTCTTTTCCTCTTCCTTGTGGAAGCGGGTGTTTTCCAGGACGAGGATGTCGCCGGGCTTCATGGCGTCGACGGCGGTCTTCGCGGCTGCGCCGACGCAATCTTCGGCGAATTCCACCGGCTTGCCCAGGATCTGCGCGAGAGCGGCCGCGACCGGACGCAGCGAGTCCTTCTCGTCGCGACCCTTGGGGCGGCCGAAATGCGCGAGGATGATCACCTTGCCGCCCTTGCCGGCGATTTCGGTGATGGTCGGCACCACGCGCTCGATCCGCGTCGCGTCGGTGATCCTGCCGTTCTCCATCGGAACGTTGAGATCGACGCGAAGCAGAACGCGCTTGTTGTTGAGGTCGGCGTTGTCGAGGGTGCGGAAGGAAGACATTCGAAGAGCCTCGTGTACCGGGCGCATCGCAGCGTGAAACGATGCGCTGCAGAACCGGGGACCCAGGGAAGTACAGGTCCCGGATCAGCGATGCATCACGTCGTGCTGCATCGCGTCCGGGACGCGAGGTTGGTGTTAGATCAGCTTGCCCATTGCGACGGCGGTATCGGCCATGCGGTTGGAGAAGCCCCATTCGTTGTCGTACCAGGACATCACGCGCACCAGCGTGCCGTCCATCACCTTGGTCTGGTCCATGTGGAAGACCGAGGAATGCGGATCGTGGTTGAAGTCGATCGAGACGTTGGGATCGGTGGTAAAGCCGAGGATGCCCTTGAGCTGCTGTTCGGCGGCGCGCTTCACAGCGGCGTTGATCTCGTCCTTGCTCGTCGCTTTTTTCGCGACAAACTTGAAGTCCACGACCGAGACGTTCGGGGTCGGCACGCGGATCGCGACGCCGTCCAGTTTGCCGTTCAGTTCCGGCAGCACGAGGCCGACGGCCTTGGCGGCGCCGGTCGAGGTCGGGATCATCGACAAGGCCGCGGCACGGGCGCGGTAGAGGTCCTTATGCATGGTGTCCAGCGTCGGCTGGTCGCCGGTATAGGCATGGATCGTGGTCATGAAACCCTTCTCGATGCCGATCGCGTCATTGAGCACCTTCGCCACCGGCGCGAGGCAGTTGGTGGTGCAGGACGCGTTCGAGACGACGAGGTGATCCTTGGTCAGCTTGTCGTGGTTGACGCCATAGACCACGGTCAGGTCGGCGCCGTCGGCCGGAGCCGAGACCAGCACGCGCTTGGCGCCGGCGGTCAGATGGGCCGAGGCCTTGTCCTTGGCGGTGAAGATACCGGTGCATTCCAGCGCGATGTCGACGCCGAGATCCTTCCAGGGCAGGGCCGACGGGTCCTTGGTCGCCGTCACCTTGATCGGGCCGTTGCCGACCGAGATGGTGTCGCCCTTGACCGTGACTTCGCCCGGAAAGCGGCCATGCACCGAGTCGTACCGCAGCAGGTGCGCATTGGTCTCGACCGGGCCCAGATCGTTGATCCCCACCACCTCGATGTCCTTGCGGCCCGACTCGGCGATCGCTCGCAAGACATTGCGGCCAATGCGGCCAAATCCGTTGATGGCGACCCGTACTGTCATGGTGCAAAGCTCCCGGCTGTCGGAAAGGCTGAAAATCGCCCCGCATATAAAGGAATTCTGGCGCAACTCAAATGTTGCCGGCGGGGCGCCTCGGCGCACGGTAAATTGCACGCATCAGGGCATGGATCTGCCTGATTTCGCGCTTGCCGGAATTGCGCAACGGATAAAGCGCGGCATAGGTTCCGAAGAACAGCACCGCGACGGAAAGCAGAAATTTTCGCGGGCCGCCCGGACCATAGGTGCGCAGCGCGGTCTCGGCGAGCGGAACGGCCGGCTCGAAGAAGGCCGCGGAATGGCCAAGCTGCCACAGGTCCCAGACCCGCCGCATGAAGGGCGGCAGCCAGTTGCCCACGGTGTTCTCGAGATCGATGAAACCGATCCGTTCGCCGCACAGCGTCAGGTTGCTGATGCGTGCGGCGCCATGCCAGCGGCCGGCATCGTGCAACTGCCGGAGCGCTTCGGCTGCCTTCCGGACCAGCGGGGCGCGCTTGTCCACTTGTGTCTGAGCCAGGACCGCTTCCAGAGACGGCCCGAGATCCGAGAGCACGAGATAATGCGGCTCGCGAAGCACCAAGTTCGGGGTGAGAAAGCCGTGCCGGCGCAGCGCCGCAAGGCTTGCGACCTCGTGCTCGCCGAGCGCGTCGTCGCCCTTGCCGGACATCCAGGTCCTGAACCGATAGGCCGCCGCCGAGACCGGGTTGTGGAGCGTCTTGCGGAGCCGTTTGACCCAGTAGCGGCGTCCATGGGCCTCAAGCGGGAAGACGCGGAGCCTGTTCTGTACGAGCGCGCGCTCGATCAGATCGGTGTCCAAAGGCGCGGCCCCGGCCGTCGCCGGAGCCATTCCCGCCGCCTCGAAGGAACCGGGATCGCGCAATCAGGTGCAAGCCGGCTGTCGGCCCCTCCGCACACGCTCGCTC
>JAEWHY010000237.1 GCA_023387555.1 Pseudomonadota bacterium | reverse complement strand
TCGGCTGAGGACAAAGGCGGGCTGCGCGATGGCGTGGCCCGCCGCATTGTCGATCCCGCTATTGCGTCAGGGTCTTCGGACCAGAAGCCGCATTCGTGCGCGCTGACAGCATCGTTTGATGCGCCTGCGCAGCCGCCGGGCGGATTACGGCAATCCACACACGATAACAACAAAACTTGAATAGACGATGCCGCGCCATCGCGGCTGTATCGGCCTGTCCCGGCCTCGCAAGGCCGGACGATGTTGCCGCCGGGCCCACCCCACGTTTTCAGCGAGAGGTAAGAGGCATGGTTATCGACCGACGCTCATTGATGAAAATGACTTTGGCGGCCGGAGCGGCCGCCGTTTCAGGCGCGTCCGCGATGGCGCAATCCACCGCTCGCGCCCGCAATATCGTGCTGGTACACGGCCTGTTTGCCGACGGGTCCTCCTGGTCCGAGGTGATCCCGCTGCTGCAGGCGCAGGGACTGAACGTCACGTCGGTGCAGAATCCGCTCACCACGTTGCCCGAGGCGGTCGACGCCGCACGGCGCGTGCTGGACCGGCAGAAGGGACCGACCGTGCTGGCCGGTCACAGCTTCTCCGGCATGATCGTCACCGAAGCCGGCGTCCATCCGAATGTTTCGGCGGTGGTCTATGTTGCCGCGCGCGCGCCTGACGCGGGCGAGGACTACGGGGCTCTGGCCGCGAAATTCCCGACGCCGCCGGCCAGCGCCGGCATCGTCTTCGATGGCGACGAGGGCTTTTTGGGCGAGGAAGCGTTCCTCCGCGACTTCGCCGGCGACATTCCCGCAGGCAAAGCGAAGGTTCTTTATGCGGTGCAGCAGCCCTTCCGCAAACAGCTGCTTGCGGGGCGCACGACCAATGCCGCCTGGCGCAGCAAGCCCAGCTATTATGCGGTCTCGATCGATGATCGCACCATCAATCCGGATCTTCAGCGCTTCATGGCCGAGCGGATGAAGGCGAAGACCATCGAACTGAAGGCCAGCCATCTCTCGCTGATCTCCCAGCCCGCTGCGGTCGCGGGTTTGATCATGGAGGCCGCCGGGCCGGCCTGATATGCCGCGCGGACGATCTCGTGCGGAGAGCAGTCATTTGCTCTTCGCACGCCGCCAAGCGCACTTGAAACAAGGGCACAGAAAACAGCTTCACCGGGCACACATCCGCTGGGCATAAATCGCGGCCGCGCATTACCGAAATTTAATGCAGCGGCCACTCTCCCTAAATGTGCGCTGCACACTTGATAGAGCCAGACGGAGTTCTCTCCGATGGCACCGATCGCGAAGATCGCGCCCCGTCGCCGGGGGCATACGGCGATCATCCTGCTCTGCATGCTGGCGCTGCTCGGCATCGCCGCTGCGGGTTACTGGTATCTTGTCGATGTTGGCCCCGCGCGGCCCGCAGCCCGGGCCGAACCTCCGACGGTAACCACCGCAACCGCGGCGCTGCGCGACGTTCCGGTCTATCTGTCCGGTCTCGGCATCGTGCAGGCGTCGAACACGACTGCGATCCACACGCAGGTCGACGGCAAGCTGCAATCCGTCGCCTTCGTCGAAGGCCAGACCGTTCGCAAGGGCGACCTGCTGGTGCAGATCGACCCGCGCCTGTATCAGGCCGCGCTCGATCAGGCCAAGGCCAAGAAAGCGCAGGACGAGGCACAGCTCGTCAGCGCGACAAAGGACCTCGAGCGATCTCAGACGCTGGTCAGGCAGGCCACCGAGACGCAGCAGAACCTGGATCGTCAGACAGCGACGGTCGCGCAATTGAAAGCGGCGATCGAGGCTGACCGGGCGGCGATCGAAAGCGCGCAGACGCTGCTGGATTACACCGCAATCCGCGCGCCGACCGACGGCCGCATGGGCATCCGCAACATCGATCCCGGCAATATCGTTCACGCCAACGACACCGCCGCGATCGCGACCCTGACGCAGACCAGGCCGATCGCCGTGATCTTCACCCTGCCGGAAAAGAGCCTCAACGATGTGCGCGATGCCATGACGCGGGGGCCGGTCGAGGTGGTCGCCTACGACCAGGACGACGCCAGGCCGCTCGCGACCGGCACCCTGCTGCTGATCGACAACCAGATCGATCAGTCCACCGGCACCATCAAACTCAAGGCGCTTTTCCCGAACGAGGACGAACGGCTGTGGTCGGGCGAATTCGTGCACGCGCATCTTCTGAACGACACCCGAAAGAATGCGGTCACCGTTCCCGCGATCGCGATCCAGCGCGGGCCGCAGGGACTGTTCGTCTGGCAAGTCCGGGCGGATGGCACTGCGCACGCCCAGCCGGTCGAGACGCCGGTCACGCACGATGACGTCGCGGTCGTGAGCCAGGGTCTTGCCGCCGGCGACGAGGTGGTGGTGAAGGGACAATATCGCCTGCAGAACGGCGCGCGTGTTCAGATCAGGCCATCGACCGCCGCGGACGGCGGCTGATCATGAATATTTCAGAACCCTTCATCCGGCGCCCGATCGCGACATCATTGCTGATGGCGGCGATCGTGTTCGCCGGCATCTTCACGTTCCCGCTGCTGCCGGTGGCGCCGCTTCCGCAAGTGGACTTCCCGACGATTCAGGTCACCGCGCAACTGCCCGGCGCCAGTCCGGACACCATGGCCGCGGTGGTGGCCGCGCCGCTGGAGCGTCAGTTCGGCCAGATCTCCAGCGTCACCCAGATGCTGTCGACATCGACCCTCGGGCAAACCGTCATCACGCTGCAATTCGATCTCAACCGCAGCATCGACGCGGCCGCCCAGGACGTTCAGGCCGCGATCACGGCCGCCGGCAAGCAACTGCCGACAACGCTCTCCGCGCCACCGACCTATCGCAAGACCAACCCGGCGGATTCCCCGATCCTCATCCTCGGCGCGCATTCCGACACGATGCCGCTCACCAGGGTCGACGATCTCGCCGACAATGTACTGGCACAGCGCATCTCCCAGGTGCCGGGGGTCGCCCTTGTCACCATCGGCGGCGAACAAAAGCCCGCGATCCGCGTGCAGATCGATCCGGGCAAACTCGCGGCGACCGGCCTGACCCTCGAAGACGTGCGCGGCGTGCTTGTCAATGCCACCTCGGATGCCGCCAAGGGCAACCTCAACGGCGCGCAGCGCAGCTTCACCATCGCCGCCAACGACCAGCTCACCGCGGCCGCAGCCTATGAAGATGTCGTCCTCGCCTACAGGAACGGCGCCGCGATCCGCGTGCGCGATATCGGCACGGCGATCGATGGCGCGGAAAATGTGAACATCGCGGGCTGGGAGAATGACCGGAAGGCGGTCGTGCTAGTGGTGTTCAAACAACCCGGCGCCAATGTCATCGAGACCGTCGACCGGATCAAGGCTTCGCTCGATCAGATCAGCAGCGTGATCCCTCCGGCGATGAAGGTCGATGTGATCATCGACCGCACGCAGACGATCCGCGCCTCGGTCAAGGACGTGGAGTTCACGCTGGCGCTGACCATCGGCCTCGTCGTGCTGGTGATCCTTCTGTTCCTGCGCAATATCGCCGCGACCGTGATCCCGAGCGTGACCGTGCCGCTGTCGCTGCTTGGCGCGACCGCGGCGATGTATCTGTTCGGATACAGTCTCGACAACCTGTCGCTGATGGCGCTGACCATCGCCGTCGGCTTCGTGGTCGACGATGCCATTGTCGTGGTCGAAAACATCTATCGGTATATCGAGGACGGGCTACCGGCGACGGAGGCGGCGCTCCGCGGTTCCCGCGAGATCGGATTCACCGTGGTGTCGATCAGCGTCTCGCTGGTCGCCGTGTTCATTCCGCTGCTGCTCATGGGCGGCATCGTCGGCCGCCTGTTCCGCGAATTCGCCATCACCGTCACCCTCGCTATCGCGGTCTCCGCCGTCGTGTCATTGACGCTGGCGCCGATGATGTGCGCCCGCTTCCTCAGTCCGCACCGGGGCACGCATGGCCGGATCTACCGCGCCATCGAGGCCGGCTTCGCCGCGATGCTTGCAGGATACCGTCGCACGCTTGACATTGCGCTGCGCCACCAGCCGGCCATGCTCGCGGTGTTCCTGTTGACGCTGGCGCTGACCGTCGCCCTCTTCATCGCGATTCCGAAGGGTTTCTTCCCGATCCAGGATAACGGCCTGATCCTCGGCCTCTCGGAGGCCGCGCAGGACGTCTCGCCGGCGGAAATGGCGCGCTTGCAGCAGGTGCTGGGCGGCATCCTTGCCAATGACCCGGACATCGAATCCTTCGGCTCCGTGATCGGCGCCGGCGGTGCCCAGACTCCGAACACCGGCCGCTTCTTCATCGCGCTCAAGCCGCGCGATCAACGCAAATCGACCGCCTCGCAGGTCATCGATCGGCTGCGCCCGCAACTCGCCAAGGTCGAAGGTGCCGCGCTGTTCCTGCAGCCGGGCCAGGACATCACCGTCGGCGGACGCATCGCGCGCAGCCAATTCCAGTACACGCTGCAAGACGCGAGCCTCGACGAACTGACCGAATGGACGCCGCGAATCCTGGACAAACTGAAGGCCCTGCCGGAGATCACCGATGCGTCGAGCGACCTGTTGGCGAACGCGCCGCAAGCCGCGATCACCATCAACCGCGATCAGGCCGCGCGCTTTGGCATCCAGCCGCAGGTCATCGACGACACACTCAACGACGCTTACGGTCAGCGTCAGGTGGTCCAGTTCTACACCCAGCTCGATTCCTACAACGTGATCCTCGAGATCCCGCCTGCGCTGCAGGCGGATTTGTTATCGCTGAACCAGATCTATGTGAAATCTCCGGTCACGGGACTGGCGGTGCCGCTGTCCACCCTCGTCACCGTGGACAGCACCAAGACGGGCCCGCTTCAGGTCTCGCATCAGGGTCAGTTCCCGGCGGCAACGCTCTCCTTCAACCTCCGCGAAGGCGTCTCGCTCGGCGAAGCCGTCAACGCGATCCAGAAGGCGATGACCGAGATCGGCAAGCCGAATGCGCTGATCGGCACCTTCCAGGGCAACGCGCAGGCCTTCCAGACCTCGCTGGCCAGCGAGCCGATCCTGATCCTCGCCGCCCTGCTGGTGGTCTACATCATCCTCGGCGTGCTGTACGAAAGCTACGTGCACCCGCTGACGATCCTGTCGACGCTGCCGTCAGCCGGCGTCGGTGCGCTGCTCGCGCTGTGGGCCGGCGGCTTCGATCTGTCGGTGATCGGCATGATCGGCATCATCCTGCTGATCGGCATCGTGAAAAAGAACGGCATCATGCTGGTAGATTTTGCGATCGCCCGCGAACGCGACAACGGCATGGCCCCGCTCGACGCCATTCGCGAGGCCTGCCTGCTGCGCTTCCGCCCGATCCTGATGACCACGATGGCGGCCCTGCTCGGCGGCGTGCCGCTGATGCTCGGCTCGGGCTCCGGTTCGGAGCTGCGCCAGCCGCTCGGCTACGCCATGGTCGGCGGCCTGCTCCTCAGCCAGTTGCTGACGCTTTACACCACGCCGGTCGTCTATCTCTATCTCGACCGGCTGCAGACCTGGCTGCGCGGCCCCGCAGCAAAAGAGGTGCGCGGCACGTCACTCGCCACAGCCGCGGAATGACAGGCAGAAGCTCGCCCTTTAATAGTCCACCTTCACGAGATACAGCGCCTCGGCCGGAGCCACCTGTCCGCACAAGGTGCGGTCGCGTGCCTGCAGGATGCGCGTGATGTCGTCCGGCGTCCATTTGCCCTCGCCGACATGCACGATCGAGCCGACCATCGAGCGCACCTGGTTGTGCAGGAACGAGCGCGCCGACACGAGAATATTGACGTTCCAGCCGTCGGTCTCGATGTCGAGCTGGTCGAGCGTCTTGACCGCCGATTTCGACTGGCATTCGGTCGAGCGGAACGTCGTGAAATCGTGGTGGCCGACCAGCCGTTGCGCCGCCGCGCGCATCGCGTCGATATCGAGCGGACGCGGCACGCGCCAGGCGCGACCAAGATCGAGCGCCAGATCCGGCCGCCGGTTCACCACCCGATAGAGATAATGCCGCTTCTTCGCGGAAAACCGCGCGTTGAAATCCTCGCCAACGCGCTCGGCGGCGAGCACCGCGATCGGCTGCGGCCGCAGATAGAAATTCAGCGCATCGCGCACCGTGCCGCCATCATGCCCGCTGCGCAGGTCGCAATGCGCCACCTGCCCGAAGGCATGCACTCCGGCATCGGTGCGTCCGGCGCCCTGGATGGTGACGCGCTGCCCATCGAACCGCGCGATCGCGTCCTCGATCGCGCCCTGCACGCTCGGCGCATCGGCCTGATATTGCCAGCCGCGATAGGGCGCGCCGTCATATTCGATGAGGAGTTTGTAGCGGGGCATTCAGACCAGCCGCGTCCCGCGTGGAAGCCTGCTCCCCCGCAGGAACTCATCCGCCTTCATCGGCTGCTTGCCGGCGCGCTGCAGGTCGAGGATGCGGATCGCGCCGTCGCCGCAGGCAATGGTGAGCGCATCGTCCAGCGCCGTGCCCGGCGCGCCTGAGCCGGGCGCAAGCGTCGAGCGCAGCACCTTGATCCGCACCGGTGCCTTGCCGTCCGGCAACTCGAACCAGGCGCCCGGAAACGGCGACAATCCGCGGATGTGGTCATGCACCTCCTGCGCAGGACGCGACCAGTCGATCCGAGTCTCGGCCTTGGCGAGCTTCTCGGCGTAAGTCACGCCGTCATCCGGCTGCGGCACCACCTGCAGCGAGCCGCGCTCCAGCGCGCCGAGTGCGCGATGCATCAGGTCGGCGCCGATCGTGGCGAGCCGGTCGTGCAATTCGCCCGCCGTCATGTCGGCGCCGATCGGCACCCGCTCCATCATCGCCATGCCGCCGGTATCGAGCCCCTCGTCCATCTTCATGATGGTGACGCCGCTTTCGGCATCGCCCGCCATCACCGCGCGATTGATCGGCGCGGCACCCCGCCAGCGCGGCAGCAGCGAGGCATGCAGGTTGAAGCAGCCGAGCGGCACCGCATCGAGCGCGGGTTTCGGCAGGATCAGGCCGTAGGCCACCACCACCGCGGCATCGGCCCCGAACGCAGCGAATTCGGCCTGCGCGTCCTCGGTCCGCAGGGTCTTCGGCGTCAAGACCGGCAGGCCGAGGCGCTTCGCCTCGCGCGCCACCGGCGTGTCCTGCAATTCCATGCCGCGTCCGGCCGGTTTCGGCGCGCGGGTATAGACCGCCGCGATGTCATGACCGGTGCCGGCGATCTCGAGCAGCGTCGGCACCGCGAAATCCGGCGTACCCATGAAGATGAGGCGAAGGGGCATGGGACCTATCGTGCGCCAGTGGTGATGATGAAAGGATTGATCACCTCGAGGCCGAGTTCGGCGAAGCCATCCTCATCCCGGGTGGCAAGCGTAGCGCCCTGGCTCTTCGCGATCGCTGCGATCAATCCATCCATCTGGTTCAAGGGAAGCCCCCGGCTTCGCCGCATCGCCGCGAGCTTTGCGTAAACAGACGCCGCAGCCTGGTCAAAGGGCAGGATTCTGCCGCGAAAGCCGGCGTGCTCGATCTGATCGATGGCGGCACTCAATGCGTCACGCCTCCGGCTTTGCGGCAACAGTTCCTGGCCATAACGCAACTCGGCAAGAACTGGCGCGCAGATGAACAACTCCATCGCGTCCTGTGCATTGAGCCAATCGACCACGCACGATTGCGGCGCGGCCTTCATGGTCTCCGACACGACATTTGTGTCGAGAACGATCATCCGAAATCCGGTGGCTCGCTGACATCGTCCGGGATTTCGAACACCAGATCGTCGCCACGAAACTCATTCGGAAGCAGGGACGTCAGATAGGTGCCCAGTTTCAGCGGATGGTCCGGAACATTGAGGCCGCGCTGAAGCACGATCTTGGCCTCGTCCGACAAACTCCGCCCATGCTCACGCGCGCGCCGTTCGATCTCACGCTTGAGTTTCGGGTCGATCTTTCGGATCAGCATGTCGGTCATTTGATATCAATGATATCAAATGTGGCAGGTGAAAACAATCACTCCGCCGCCTGCTTCGCCATCTTGGTGTATTTCTTGATGACGCGGTCGCGCTTCAGCTTCGAGATATGGTCGATGAACAGCACGCCGTTGAGGTGGTCGATCTCGTGCTGGATGCAGGTCGCGAAAATGCCGTCGGCCTCGACCTCCTGCAGCTTGCCGTCGAGATCGAGATACTGGAACCGCACCTTCGCGGGGCGCTCGACCTCCTCGTAATATTCCGGGATCGAGAGGCAGCCTTCCTCGTACACGCTCAACTCGTCGGACGACCAGGTGATCTGCGGATTGATGAAGACCTGCGGCTGCTTCTCCTCGTCCTTCTTGGCGAGGTCCATGGTGACGAGGCGCAGCGGCTCGCCGATCTGGATCGCGGCAAGTCCGATGCCGGGCGCCTCGTACATGGTTTCCAGCATGTCTTCGGCCAGCGCGCGCACGGACGCGTCCACCGCTTCCACCGGTTTGGAGATGACGCGGAGACGCTTGTCGGGAATAACGAGGATGTCGCGAAGGGCCATGGGCCGCGATGTAATTATTGGGCGCGGCCGGGTCAATTTCCTTTCGGTGTTTTCGCCGCCTGCCTCCTCTCTCCGCCCACTTTTTCCCTCGACCGCTCGCATTTCCTTCCCCTCTCCCGCCCGGCGGGTGTGGGTGGTCCGAGCGTAGCGAGGACCGGGTGAGGGCTGGTGAGAGGCTCTTGGCGGAACGAGAACCCTCACCCGGCCCGCAACTCGCGCCACCCTCTCCCGTAAGGACGGAAGAGGGAAACAAAGCGCGCGTTCAGTTTCT
>JAEWHY010000109.1 GCA_023387555.1 Pseudomonadota bacterium | reverse complement strand
CCCGTAAGCGCATCGCTCGCGATGTGAAGAAGTGCCTCGAGAGCGCCATCGCCAACGCCGAGAACAACCACAACCTCGATGTGGACGATCTCGTCGTCAGCCAGGCATTCGTCGGCAAAGCGCTTGTCATGAAGCGCTGGGCATCGCGCGGCCGTGGTCGTTCGGGTCGTATTTTGAAGCCGTTCTCGCACCTGACGATCGTTGTTCGTCAGGTCGAGCAGACAGCGGCCTAAGGAGAGTTTGGGATGGGTCAGAAGATCAATCCGATCGGGCTTCGGCTCGGCATCAACCGTACCTGGGACTCGCGCTGGTACGCCGGCAAGAACGAGTACGGGACGCTGCTGCACGAGGACATGAAGATCCGTGCAGCGCTGATGAAGCTGCTGAAGCAGGCGGCGGTGTCCAAGATCGTGATCGAGCGTCCGCACAAGAAGTGCCGGGTGACGATCTATTCTGCCCGTCCTGGCGTGGTGATCGGCAAGAAGGGCTCCGACATCGAGAAGCTGCGCAAGACCGTTGCGAAGCTGACGCAGTCGGATGTCGTCATCAACATCGTCGAAATCCGCAAGCCGGAACTCGATGCCCAGCTGGTCGCTGAATCGATCGCTCAGCAGCTCGAGCGCCGCGTCGCTTTCCGCCGCGCCATGAAGCGCGCGGTGCAGACCGCGATGCGTCTCGGCGCCGAGGGCATCCGTATCAACTGCTCGGGCCGGCTCGGCGGCGCGGAGATCGCCCGTCTCGAGTGGTATCGCGAGGGCCGGGTGCCGCTGCACACGCTGCGCGCCGACGTCGATTACGGTGTCGCCACGGCGTTCACCACCTACGGCACCTGCGGTGTCAAGGTGTGGATCTTCAAGGGCGAGATCCTCGAGCACGACTCGATGGCGCAGGACAAGAAGATGAACGAGGCCGAGGCTGGCCGTCCGCGCCGCGAAATGACCGCGGGATAACGGGTAAACGTCATGCTGCAACCGAAGCGCACCAAATACCGCAAGGCCTTCAAGGGCCGAATTCACGGCGTCGCGACGTCCGGCAATGCGCTCGACTTCGGCCAGTTCGGTCTGAAGGCGATGGAGCCGGAGCGTGTCACCGCGCGTCAGATCGAAGCCGCTCGCCGGGCGCTCACGCGCCACATGAAGCGCGCCGGTCGCGTCTGGATCCGCGTCTTCCCGGACGTGCCAGTGTCCAAGAAGCCGATCGAAGTCCGCATGGGCAAGGGCAAGGGTGCGCCGGAGCTCTGGGTGGTGCGCGTGAAGCCGGGCCGCATTCTTTTCGAGATCGATGGCGTGCCGATCGAGCTGGCCAAGGAGGCGCTGCACCTGGCTGCCGCCAAGCTGCCGATCAAGACGCGCTTCATCCAGCGCATTGTGGAGTAAACGGCGATGAAGGCCGAAGACATTAAGGTCATGACCGTCGACCAGATCGACGACGAGGTGCTGAAGCTGAAGAAGGAGCAGTTCAACCTGCGCTTCCAGCGGGCCACCGGTCAGCTTGAGAACACCTCGCGCGTGCGCCAGGTGCGCCGCGATATCGCGCGTCTGAAGACCTTCGCGCGCCAGAAGAAAGCCAAGTAAGGGGCCCACTCATGCCGAAGCGTCAACTGCATGGCCTCGTGGTCAGCAACAAGCAGGACAAGACGGTCGTCGTCAGCGTCGAGCGCCGTTTCACGCATCCGGTGCTGAAGAAGACCGTGCGTCGGACCACCAAGTTCCACGCCCATGACGAGACCAACGAATATTCGGTCGGCGACATGGTCTGGATCGAGGAACACAAGCCGATCTCGAAGTTGAAGCGCTGGACGGTTATCCAGGGCGAGAAAAAGAAGAAGGTGCTCTGAGCGCGATCCCGCGCTCGAGCGGCGGATAAAGGATTGGGTGCCCCATGATTCAGATGCAGACTAACCTGGACGTAGCCGATAATTCCGGCGCGCGCCGCGTCATGTGCATCAAGGTGTTGGGCGGCTCGAAGCGGAAATATGCCACCATCGGCGACGTCATCGTCGTCTCGGTGAAAGAGGCAATTCCGCGGGGCCGCGTGAAGAAGGGCGACGTCATGAAGGCGGTCGTCGTGCGGATCTCCAAGGACATCAAGCGCTCGGACGGTTCGGTGATCCGCTTCGACCGCAATGCCGCGGTGCTGATCAACAACCAGCAGGAGCCGGTCGGGACCCGTATCTTCGGGCCGGTGCCGCGCGAACTGCGTGCCAAGAACCATATGAAGATCATCTCGCTCGCACCGGAGGTGCTGTGATGGCGGCTAAGATCCGCAAAGGCGACAAGGTCGTCGTGCTGACCGGCCGCGACAAGGGCCGCACCGGCGAGGTCATCGCCGTGCATCCGTCCGAAGGGCGTGCGCTCGTTCGCGGCGTCAACATGGTCAAGCGCCATCAGCGTCAGACCGCGCAGCAGGAAGGTGGCATCATCTCGAAAGAGGCGAGCATCAACCTGTCGAATATCGCGATTGCCGATCCGAAGGACGGCAAGCCGACCCGCGTCGGCTTCAAGATGATGAACGACGGCCGCAAGATCCGCGTCGCACGGCGTTCGGGAGTTGAGATCGATGGCTGAGACCGAGAAGCAGAAGGGTGCGCCGGTGACGGCTTATGTGCCGCGCCTGAAGACCCAGTTCGACAAAGACATCCGCGCCAAGCTGACCAAGGATTTCGGTTACGCGAATCCGATGCAGGTGCCGGTGATCACCAAGGTGGTGCTCAACATGGGCGTCGGCGAGGGGGTCAACGACCGCAAGAAGGTCGACAACGCGGCGAACGATCTCAGCCTGATTGCCGGCCAGAAGGCGATTATCACCAAGTCGCGCAAGTCGATCGCGACGTTCAAGCTGCGCGACGGTCAGTCGATCGGTTGTAAGGTCACGCTGCGCAAGGCGCGCATGTACGACTTCATCGATCGCCTGGTGAACATTGCGCTGCCGCGCGTTCGCGACTTCCGCGGGCTGAACCCGAAGAGCTTCGACGGCATGGGCAATTACTCGCTCGGCCTGAAGGAGCACATCGTGTTCCCGGAAATCGACTACGACAAGACCCAGGAAAGCTGGGGCATGGACATCACGATCTGCACGACCGCACGCACCGACGAAGAGGCGCGCGCACTGCTCGTGGCATTCAACTTCCCCTTCCGGCAGTGAGGGCCCGGAACCCTCAAACGCGGATAGTCAGGAGACTTTGATGGCGAAGAAGAGTTCGGTCGAAAAGAACAAGCGGCGGGCCAAGATGGCCAAGACGTTCAGTGGACGTCGTGAGCGCTTGAAGACGATCGTCAACGACAAGACCCGGCCGCTGGAAGAGCGTTTCCAGGCCACGCTGAAGCTTGCGGAATTGCCGCGCAACTCGGCGCCCAATCGCGTGCGCAATCGTTGCGAGGTGACGGGCCGTCCGCGCGCCTATTACCGCAAGCACAAGCTGTCGCGTATTGCGCTGCGTGAACTCGGCAACAAGGGCCTGATTCCGGGCCTCGTGAAGTCGAGCTGGTGAGGAGGCGCCCATGAACGATCCCGTTGGCGATCTGATCACCCGTATCCGCAACGCCCAGGAGCGGCACAAGCAGAAGGTGTCGTCCCCCGGCTCGAAGCTCCGCGAGCGCGTGCTCGAGGTGCTGAAGTCCGAAGGCTATATTCGCGGCTTTTCGACCGTGGAGCACAAGGACGGCCGCAACGAGCTCGAGATTGAGCTTAAGTATTTCGATGGTGCGCCCGTGATTCGCGAGATCGCGCGTGTCTCCAAGCCAGGCCGCCGGGTCTATGTGGCGGTGAAGAACCTGCCGCGGGTCAATAACGGCCTCGGCATTTCGATCCTTTCGACCCCGAAGGGCGTCATGGCGGACCATTCCGCCCGCGACGCCAATGTCGGCGGCGAAGTGCTTTGCACGGTGTTCTGATGTCGCGCGTAGGCAAGAAACCGGTAGCCGTCCCGTCTGGCGTCACCGCCAACCTGTCCGGCAAGACCATCAACGTGAAGGGCCCGAAGGGCACCTTGTCACTTGTGGTTCACGACAGCGTCGTCGTTGCCATGGACAAGGGCGAGATCAAGGTCGACCCGAAGGACAAGAGCAAAGAGGCGCGCGCGCTGTGGGGCACCACGCGGGCGAACCTGAACAACATCATGACCGGCGTCACCAAGGGCTTCGAGCGCAAGCTTGAAATCACCGGCGTTGGTTATCGTGCCGCCGTGCAGGGCAAGAACCTGCAGCTGGCGCTCGGCTACAGTCATGACGTGCTGTACCCGATCCCGGAGGGCATCGCGGTTGCGACCCCGAAGCCGACCGAGATCGTGGTGAGCGGGATCGACAAGAGGCAGGTCGGTCAGGTGGCCTCGGAAATCCGAGCCTATCGTCCGCCGGAGCCCTACAAGGGCAAGGGCGTGCGTTATGCCGACGAGTTCATCTTCCGTAAGGAAGGCAAGAAGAAGTAACGACGATGGCACACAAGACCCCAACAGAGCGCCGCAAGGCGCGCGTGCGCCGCGCGATCAAGGCGGCTGCGAATGGTCGCATGCGGCTTTCGGTGCACCGTTCGTCGAAGCACATCTATGCGCAGGTGATCGACGATACCAAGGGCGTGACCCTGGTCTCGGCGTCCACCCTCGAGAAGGCGCAGCGCGAAGCCGGAAAGACCGGAGCCGACATCGCGGCGGCAAAGGTTGTCGGCAAGCTGGTGGCCGAGCGGGCCGCGCAGCAGGGCATCAAGAACGTGGTCTTCGACCGTGGCGGCTACATGTATCACGGGCGCATCAAAGCGCTCGCCGATGCCGCCCGCGAAGGCGGTCTGAGCTTCTAAAGGATCGACAGAATGGCACGAGAACCCAGGCGCGAACGCGAGCGCTCCGAGCGCGGTGAGCGGGAAGAGTCGGAATTCATCGACAAGCTCGTTCACATCAACCGCGTCGCGAAGGTGGTGAAGGGCGGACGCCGCTTCGGCTTTGCCGCGCTCGTCGTGGTCGGTGACCAGAAGGGGCGCGTCGGCTTCGGCCACGGCAAGGCCCGCGAGGTTCCGGAGGCGATCCGCAAGGCGACCGACGCGGCCAAGCGCGCGCTGATTCGCGTGCCGCTCCGTGAAGGGCGTACGCTGCATCACGACGTTGCCGGCCGTCACGGCGCGGGCAAGGTCCAGTTGCGTGCGGCCCCGGCCGGTACCGGCATCATCGCCGGCGGTCCGATGCGCGCGGTGTTCGAATCGCTCGGCATGCAGGACGTGGTGGCGAAGTCGCTCGGCTCCTCCAACCCGTACAACATGGTCCGCGCGACGTTTGACGCGCTGAAGAACCAGGACTCGCCGCGTTCGGTCGCGGCGCGCCGCTCGATGAAAGTCTCGACCCTGCAGGCACGTCGCCGCGAAGAGGGTGTCGAGGCGACGGCCGAGTAATCGGCTTAGCGATCCGGAAGGCAACGCGTCATGGCGAACAAGACAATCAAGGTCGAACAGACCGGCAGCCCGATCCGCCGCGATGGCTCGCAGCGTGCGACGCTGATCGGGCTTGGTCTGAACAAGATCGGCCGCACGAAGGAAGTGCAGGACAATCCGTCGACCCGCGGCATGATCGCCAAGGTCGCGCATCTCGTCCGCGTGGTCGAAACGAAATAAGGTCGTCATCGCCGGGCACGGCCGTCAGCGGCGGCGCCGCTGACGCGCGTGTCCCGGCGATCCATCCGGTTGCATGGATGGATGCCTGGGCCAGGCCCGGGCATGATGAGAAAAGAGAATGAGGACTGGGTCATGAAGCTCAATGAACTCGCCGGCCGGCCCGGCTCATCCAAGGGCCGGATGCGTATCGGCCGCGGTATCGGCTCCGGCAAGGGCAAGACCGGCGGACGTGGCGGCAAGGGCCAGACCGCGCGCACTGGCGTGCGGATCAAGGGCTTCGAGGGCGGCCAGATGCCGTTGCATCGGCGCCTGCCGAAGCGCGGTTTCCGCAATACCGCGTTCCAGCTCGACCTGAACGAGATCAACCTCGGCCGGGTGCAGACCGCGATCGATGCTGGCGTGCTGGATGCCAAGAACCCGATCGACGTGGATACGTTGGTGAAGGCGGGGATCCTCAGCCGGGTCCGCGACGGCGTGAAGCTGCTCGGCAGCGGCGAACTGACCGCGAAGGTCACCTTCTCGGTGTGGCGTGCCTCCAAGTCGGCGATTGCCGCGGTGGAGAAGGCAGGCGGTTCGGTAACGGTGCTGGCCCCGGCCAAGGAAGAGCCCAAGGAGCCGCGCGGCAAGAACGCGCGCTTTGCGGCCGGCCTCGCCAAGCCGAAGATCGTCGAGGCGGCGCCCGCCCCGGCGAAAAAGAAGGCCGATGGCGATGCCAAGGCCGAAAAGCCGGCCAAGCCCGCGGGCAAGAAGCCTGCGTGATCCCTACATGACGCTACGACGTCATCGGGGCTAGCGCGGGTCAGGAGCGAGCATGGTTTCAGCAGCGGAACAACTTGCGGCCAACATCAACTTCTCGGCGTTAGGCAAGGCCGAGGAGCTGAAGAAGCGAATCTGGTTCACGCTCGGCGCGCTGCTGGTCTATCGCCTCGGTACTTACATACCGCTGCCGGGCATCGACCCGACGGCCTGGGAACAGATTTTCCGGACCCAGGCCGGCGGCATCCTCGGCATGTTCAATATGTTCTCGGGTGGCGGCATCCAGCGCATGGCGATCTTTGCGCTGAACATCATGCCGTACATCTCGGCGTCGATCATCATCCAGCTGATGACGACGGTTTCGCCGACCCTCGAAGCGTTGAAGAAAGAGGGTGAGTCCGGCCGCAAGACCATCAATCAGTACACCCGCTATCTGACCGTGTTCCTCGCCGCGGTTCAGGCCTATGGCATTGCCATCGGTCTGGAAGGGGCGGGCAACGTCATCAGCGATCCGGGCTGGTTCTTCCGTATTTCCACGGTCATCACCCTGACCGGCGGCACGATGTTCCTGATGTGGCTCGGCGAGCAGATCACCTCGCGCGGCATAGGCAACTGCATTTCGCTGATCATCATGGCCGGCATCGTCGCCGAGCTGCCGTCGGCCATCGCCGGCACGCTCGAACTCGGCCGGCAGGGTGCGCTGTCCACCGGCCTGATCCTGGTCGTGATCGTGATGGCGTTCGTCGTCACCGCCTTCATCGTCTTCATGGAGCGGGCGCAGCGCCGTTTGCTGATCCAGTATCCGAAGCGACAGGTCGGCAACCGGATGTTCGAGGGGCAGACCTCGCATCTGCCGCTCAAGCTCAACACCTCGGGCGTCATCCCGCCGATCTTCGCTTCGTCGCTGCTGCTGCTGCCGACCACGATCGCGAATTTCAACGTGGGGCAGGGGCCGGGCTGGCTCACGACCCTGACGACGCAGCTCAGCCACGGGCGGCCGCTGTTCCTCGTCCTCTACATTTCGCTGATCGTGTTCTTCGCCTTCTTCTATACGGCGATCGTGTTCAACCCGACCGAGACCGCCGACAACCTGAAGAAGCATGGCGGCTTCATCCCGGGCATCCGTCCGGGCGAGCGGACGGCGGAATACATCGACTACGTGCTCACGCGGATTACGGTGATCGGCGCGATCTATCTCTCGATCGTCTGTATCATTCCGGAAATCCTGATCTCCTACGCCGCGGTGCCGTTCTATTTCGGCGGGACATCACTGCTCATCGTGGTCAGCGTGACCATGGATACCGTTGCGCAGGTGCAGGGACACTTGCTGGCGCACCAGTATGAAGGCCTGATCAAGAAGTCTAAGTTGCGGGGGCGACGAAGATGAGGTTGATCCTGCTCGGACCGCCTGGAGCGGGCAAGGGCACTCAGGCGCAGCGGCTCGTGGAGAAGCATGGCATCGTGCAACTCTCCACCGGCGACATGCTCCGGGCCGCGGTCAAGGCTGGCACGCCGGTCGGGCTGCGCGCCAAGGACATCATGGCGCGGGGCGAGCTGGTGCCGGACGAGGTGGTCGTCGGCATCATCGAGGAGCGTATCGATCAGCCGGACGCGCAGCAGGGCTTTATCCTGGACGGCTTTCCGCGCACGGTGGCGCAAGCCGAGGCGCTGGAGAAGCTGCTGGCGAAGAAGCGGCTCAAGCTGGACGCTGTGGTCGAGCTCGAGGTCGATGACGACATTCTGCTGCAGCGAATCGAGAAGCGGGTCGCCGAGATGCAGGCCCGCGGCGAGCCCGTGCGCGCCGACGACAATGCCGAATCGCTCAAGAAGCGGCTGGACGCCTATCACGCCCAGACCGCGCCGCTGTCGCATTATTACCGCCGCAAGGGCCTGCACCGGGCGACCGACGGCATGGCCGCGATCGATGAGGTGACCGAGGCGATCGGGACCCTTCTGGCCGCTCCGGCGCGCCGCAAGAAGGCGCCGGCGCGCAAGCGAGTCGCCCGCGGGGCTCCCGGGCGGCGGCCGGCTGGTCGCAAGCCGCCGTCGCGCGGAACCGGGGCACGGGCGGCCTCGAAGCGGGCAGCAAAGGGTTCGAAGGGCGCAAAAAGCGCGAAGAGCGCTTCCAAGCGCGCCAAAGGCACTGTAAAAGCAGCTCGGACGGCGACCCGGGGAGCCTCCAAGGTGGCGGCGCCCAAGGCGACGGCCAAGTCGACAGCCAAGGCCAAGAAGGCGCGCAAGGTCGCGACTCGCAAGGCCACGGCCAAGGCCGCGAAGGCGGCAAGCAGGACTGTGAAGTCGGCCAAGACGGCAAATTCCCGTCACAAGGCCGTCAAAGGCAGGAAATCGACCCGGAATCGGGCCTCAAAAGCCCGTTCCGGACCAGGCCGGAGGTTGACGAAACGCCGGTGAATCCGTACATACCGCGCCATTCAGTGGGAGAACGTATGCACGATGCCGGGCCCCGAAACAGGCGGGTGCAAGGTGTCGTGTTAACCCTTTGCGGTCCCCTCCGAAAGACACGGACAGAGCAGGAAGGCTGATCGGCGGCCTGAGGCCGTCGACACATGGAGCGAAAACGTGGCCCGTATTGCAGGCGTCAATATCCCAACCAACAAGCGCGTCGTGGTTGCGCTTCAGTACATCCATGGCATCGGGGCAGATGCCGCTGACCACATCATGCATCAGTTGCACATTCCCTATGAGCGGCGTGTGTCGCAGCTGACCGATGCTGAGGTCCTGCAGATCCGTGAAATGATCGATCGCGAGTATACGGTCGAAGGCGATCTGCGTCGTGAGAATGCCATGAACATCAAGCGCCTGATGGACCTCGGGTGCTATCGCGGCCTGCGCCATCGCAAGGGTCTGCCGGTGCGCGGTCAGCGCACGCACACCAATGCGCGTACCCGCAAGGGTCCGGCGAAGGCGATTGCAGGTAAGAAGAAGTAATTGCGGATCGGTCGTCCGGTTCGCGGAGAGGGCTTCTCGCGAATACCGGGCGCTGGAAAGGAACCAGAATGGCAAAAGAAGTTACGCGCGTCCGCCGTCGTGAGCGCAAGAACATCGTGTCCGGCGTCGCGCATGTGAACGCCAGCTTCAACAATACCATGATCACCATTACCGACGCGCAGGGCAACACGATTGCCTGGTCGACCGCCGGTACGATGGGGTTCAAGGGCTCGCGCAAGTCGACGCCCTATGCCGCGCAGGTCGCCAGTGAGGACGCCGCCAAGAAGGCGCAGGAACACGGCATGCGCACGCTCGAGGTCGAGGTGTCGGGCCCGGGCTCGGGCCGTGAGAGCGCGTTGCGCGCGCTGCAGTCCGCGGGCTTCACCATTACCTCGATCCGCGATGTGACCCCGATCCCGCATAACGGCTGCCGTCCGAAGAAGCGGCGTCGCGTATGAGCGACATACTGACCCGGCGGCAGGACGAGGCGTCCGCCGCCGCCGAGATGTCTCACGGGGCGGCGTGGGATGCGCATGGCAAGGCCGAGCCGACCAAGGCGATGGGTGCAAACGTGACGATCCAGAAAAATTGGCAGGAACTGATCAGGCCGAACAAGCTGCAGGTGTCGGCGGGTGCCGATCCGCGCCGGGAGGCAACACTGGTGGCCGAACCGCTTGAACGCGGCTTCGGCCTTACGCTTGGTAATGCGCTGCGACGGATCTTGTTGTCCTCGCTGCAGGGCGCGGCGGTGCAGTCGGTGCACATCGACGGCGTGCTGCACGAATTTTCGTCGATCCCGGGCGTGCGCGAGGACGTGACCGATATCGTCCTCAACATCAAGGACATTGCCATCAAGATGCAGGGCGAGGGCCCCAAGCGCATGGTGGTGAAGAAGTCGGGGCCGGGCGTCGTCACCGCCGGCGACATCTCGACGGTCGGCGACATCGTGATCCTCAATCCGGACCTCGTGCTGTGCACCCTCGACGAGGGCGCCGAGATCCGCATGGAGTTCACGGTCAACACCGGCAAGGGCTATGTGCCGTCCGAGCGCAACCGTCCGGAAGATGCGCCGATCGGCCTGATCCCGGTCGACAGCCTTTATTCGCCGGTCAAGAAGGTCTCCTACAAGGTCGAGAACACCCGCGAAGGCCAGATCCTGGACTATGACAAGCTGACGCTCGTCATCGAGACCAATGGTGCGGTTTCTCCCGAGGATTCGCTCGCCTATGCCGCGCGCATCCTGCAGGACCAGCTCAATGTGTTCGTGAACTTCGAGGAGCCGCGCAAGGAAGTCGTCGCGGAATCGATCCCGGATCTCGCTTTCAACCCGGCCTTCCTCAAGAAGGTGGACGAGCTCGAGCTGTCGGTGCGTTCGGCCAACTGCCTGAAGAACGACAACATCGTCTACATCGGCGACCTCGTTCAGAAGACCGAAGCCGAGATGCTCCGCACGCCGAATTTTGGCCGCAAGTCGCTCAACGAGATCAAGGAAGTGCTGGCGCAGATGGGCCTGCATCTCGGCATGGAAGTGCCGGGCTGGCCGCCGGAGAACATCGACGATCTCGCCAAGCGTTTCGAAGATCATTACTGAGTTCGAGTTGTCGCGGTTGGCTGTGGCTGGCCGCGATGTCGTTTGGGCGAACGCAGGAAGCCCACCTGAAACAACGTCCGGCATTGCCGCGACGCGGAAAAGAGAAGGAACTAACCCATGCGTCACGGTAATGCGCATCGCAAACTCAACCGCACCGCGGAGCATCGCAAGGCGATGTTTGCCAACATGTGTGCGGCGCTGATCAAGCACGAGCAGATCATCACCACGCTGCCCAAGGCGAAGGACCTGCGTCCGATCGTCGAGAAGCTGGTGACGCTCGGCAAGCGCGGCGATCTGCATGCGCGCCGTCAGGCCGTGGCGCAGATGCGCGACGTCGATATGGTCAAGAAGCTGTTCGATGTTCTCGGCCCGCGCTACAAGGACCGCAACGGCGGCTACACCCGCATCATCAAGGCCGGCTTCCGCTATGGCGATTCCGCACCGATCGCCGTGATCGAATTCGTCGATCGCGACGAGGATGCGAAGGGCCAGGATTCCGGCCCTGTTCAGGCCAAGGCTGCGGAGTCCGACGCGGCGTGACGATCTCCGTCATCGTTCGGAATGCAAGAGCGGCGCTTTGCGCCGCTCTTTTTGTTTGCGGGGCCATGACGAGCGGTGCGATGGCGGAGGATGGTCCGGCGCTGATCGCTGCGGCCGGCGCGGGCGATGAGGGGCGCGTGAGAACGCTGCTGGAGCGTGCAACGCCGGCGGACGTCCGCGATGCGCGGGGCCGGACCGCGTTGCTGGTTGCGACCCATGGCAATCATGTGGGCGCTGCGCGGCTTCTGATCGCCGCGGGTGCCGACGTCAATGCCAGGGACGACATCGAGGACAGCCCGTATCTCTATGCCGGCGCGCGCGGCCGGACCGAGATCCTGAAGATGACGCTTGCCGCCGGCGCCGACCTGAAAAGCGTGAACCGTTACGGCGGCACGGCGCTCATTCCGGCCTGCCATTACGGGCATGTCGAGGCGGTCAAGGTGCTGCTGGGGACCGCGATCGAGATCGACCACGTCAACCGGCTGGGTTGGACCGCGCTGCTTGAGGCGGTGATCCTTGGCGACGGCGGGCCGGGTCATACC
>JAEWHY010000114.1 GCA_023387555.1 Pseudomonadota bacterium | reverse complement strand
GAACAGGACTGACGGACCGCGCGGATCGCCGTGCCATCCTTGCCGGGCGCACCATCCTTGCCATCCTTGCCGGGGGCTCCATCCTTGCCAGCCGGGCCCGCGGGACCCGCCGGTCCGATTGCACCCGCAGGTCCGACTGGGCCTGCCGGTCCGGTTGCGCCGCCAGGACCCGCCGGCCCGACCGGCCCTTGCGCTCCCGCGACGCCCGCGGCGCCCACCGGACCCTGTTCGCCGCGATCGCCCTTGTCGCCTTTCGGGCCCTCGAAGCAGCCGCCAAGCGTCAACGCCGCGCCGATCAGAAGCCCACTCAGCAAAACCCTCATACCAGTCCCTCCGCCCCTTTTGTTGTCGGAGAGGTAATCCTGACCGGGGTCGCCAGCTACCGCAAGCGTTGCGTTGGCTCAGAGTTATCAGCCTGGTGGAATCGTTAAGGATGCGCCGCACGGTCACGAGGGCAGCGGACGTGGCCCGTAGAGAATGACAACGGCGCCGGTGACGCAGATCGCGGCGCCGATCAGGTCCCAGCGGTCCGGCCGCGCGCCCTCCATGGTCCACAGCCAGAGAAGCGAGGCGGCGATATAGACGCCACCATAGGCTGCGTAGGCCCGCCCGGCGTGGGATGCATCCACAAAGGTCAGCAGCCAGGCGAAGGCGATCAGCGCGGCGACGCCCGGAACAAGCCACCACACCGGCTGGCCGAGCCGGAGCCAGGCCCAGAACGAGAAGCAGCCGGCAATTTCCGCCAGCGCCGCGCCGATATAGACAAAAGCAGTTCTCATAACCGGCGTTCCGGGGTTGGCATTGGCGCTGCGGACGATTATTCAGGCCGCTTATGAAAACAGTACACGATTCCGGCTGGGCCGAGCCTGCGGCGACCGCACTCCTTGTGCTGGCCGATGGCACCGTCCTCGAAGGACAGGGTTTCGGCGCGACCGGCAGTGCGGTCGGCGAAGTCTGCTTCAACACCGCCATGACCGGCTACGAGGAGATCCTCACCGATCCGTCCTATGCCGGTCAGATCATCACATTCACCTTCCCGCATATCGGCAACGTCGGCACCAACGACGAGGATATCGAGACGGTCAACATGGCGGCGACGCCGGGCGCGCGCGGGCTGATCCTGCAGGGCGCGATCACCGATCCGTCGAATTACCGGGCGAGCCGCCATCTCGACCAGTGGCTCCGCGCCCGCGGCATCATCGGGCTGTCCGGCATCGACACCCGCGCGCTGACCGCGCTCATTCGCGAGAAGGGCATGCCGAATGCCGTGATCGCGCATGAGCCGTCGGGCAAGTTCGATCTCGAGGCCCTGAAGAAAGAAGCGCGCGAATGGCCGGGCCTCGTCGGCATGGACCTCGTGCCGATGGTGACCAGCGCGCAGCGCTTCACCTGGGACGAGGGCGAGTGGGCCTGGGGCAAGGGCTATGCCCGCGTCGACAATCCGGAATTCCATGTGGTCGCCATCGATTATGGCGTGAAGCGCAACATCCTGCGCCTGCTCGCCGCCAATGGCTGCAAGGTCACGGTGGTCCCGGCCACGACCTCGGCCGAGGACATCATGGCGCTGAAGCCGGACGGCGTGTTCCTGTCGAACGGCCCCGGCGATCCGGCCGAGACCGGCAAATATGCGGTGCCGGTGATCCGCGAGGTCGTCGGCCAGAATGTGCCGACCTTCGGCATCTGCCTCGGACACCAGATGCTCGGCATCGCGCTCGGCGGCACCACGACGAAGATGCATCAGGGCCATCACGGCGCCAACCATCCCGTGAAGGATCTCACCACCGGCAAGGTGGAGATCACCTCGATGAATCACGGCTTCGCGCTGGACAAGGACTCGCTGCCGTCCAACGTCGAGCAGACCCATGTGTCGCTGTTCGATGGCTCGAACGCCGGGATCGCGCTCAAGGACAAGCCGGTGTTCTCGGTGCAGTATCACCCCGAGGCCTCGCCCGGCCCGCGCGACTCGCATTACCTGTTCAGACGCTTCGTCGACCTGATGCGCGAGCACAAGCGCAAGGCGGCGTAGGCGCAACACCGATCAATGAGGCCAAGGCGGCGCCACTTGGTGCGCATCGCCTTGTCCGCCGATGGTGAGGACAGCCTCACCCGCCCAGACCGCCGACGGCGCGGTATAGCCGCCGCGCGAAACGCCGCGCTATAAAGCGGCATGAGCGACTGGATCACCTTTTTCGATTCCGACCACGCGATCTACGTGAATGCGCGGCACAAGGAAGTGCACGCCATCATCACCGGCGATGGCATGCGCAGCCATATCGGCGCGGGCGCCCGCGTCCTCGATTATGGCTGCGGGGAAGCCGCCTATGCCGAACGGCTGATGAGCAAGGCCGGGCAACTGACCCTGTGCGAAGCCGCGCCGAATTTGCGAGAGCGGGTGAAGGCGCGCATCGCCGGGACGCCGTCTATCGTCATGCTGGCGCCGGACGAGGTGGCGGCCTTGCCGGACGGATCGTTCGATGTGGTGATCATGCATTCGGTGTCGCAATATCTGACGCCGCCCGTGCTCGACGACCTGCTCGCGCGGTTCCGGCGCCTCTTGGCTGACAACGGCACGCTGGTGATCGGCGACGTGGTGCAGCCCGATACCCCAGCCTGGAAGGATGCACTGGCGCTGCTGCGCTTCGGATGGCGCGAGGGCTTCTTTCTGGCGGCGCTGCGCGGCCTCGTGCGCACCGTGTTCTCG
>JAEWHY010000619.1 GCA_023387555.1 Pseudomonadota bacterium | reverse complement strand
GGCACGACGTTCACGCTCTATCTGCCGCGGTCGCACGAACAGCCGATGCGCTGGTCGCCGATGCCGGCCGGCGATGCGGCGCCGGTTGCGGCGGGCACCGTGCTGGTGGTCGAGGACAATACCGAGGTGGCCGATATCGCCACCGCCTTGCTCAACGAGATCGGCTATCAGGTGACGCGGGTGGCGAGCGCGCAGACCGCGCTCGAGGTGCTGCGGACCGGCGAACAATTCGATCTGGTTTTCTCCGATGTGGTGATGCCGGGCGGCATGAACGGCGTCGAACTCGCGCATCAGATCGGGCGCGATTACCCGGAACTCCCGGTGGTCCTGACCACGGGCTATTACAACGCGGTCGACAAGCCGCTGCCGCGCGGGCTTCCGGTCCTGCGCAAGCCCTATGACATCGCCGAACTGAAAAAGGTGGTGCAGGACGCCACCCGCAAGCCCGAGCCCGGCCGCCGCGCCGCCGCGGGATAGTGCTCACATCCGCGTCAGCGACCGACGCAAGGCTTCGGCGCGATCGCCGGCTGTGATAGCTGGATGTGCATGACGACCCATTGGTACCAGCTCTGGCGTGACCGGCGCGGTCGCCTTGCGCCGCTGCGGATTACGGCGCTGGCCTTGCTGCTGGTTCCGCTTGCGCTCGCGCTCAATGCGTGGCTGACGCACCAGCTCGCGCCGCGCATCCTCAACGATCTGGTGCATCGGACCGGCTATTGGGCGCTGCTGTTCACGATGGTCACGCTCGCGATCACGCCGCTGCGCCGCAGCGGGCGCTTCGCCGGGCTGATCGACGTGCGGCGCATGATCGGCGTCGGCGCCTTCGTCTATGCGACGCTGCATATCCTCCTTTACATCGCCGACGAACGCTTCGATCTCGTCAAGGTCGCGCTGGAGATCGTCAAGCGGCTGTATCTGACGGTCGGTTTCGTTGCGTGGCTCGGACTGCTCGCGCTCGCCATCACTTCGACCGACACCATGGTCAAACGGCTGGGCGCTGTGCGCTGGCGTCGCCTGCATCAGGCGACCTATGTCGTCGCCTTCCTCTCGCTGATCCATTTCTTCCAGCAGACCAAGGCCGATTTCACGCTGCCGGCCACCATCAGCGGATTGTTCGGCTGGCTGATGGTCTATCGCGCCGTGGCTGCCTGGAAGGGGCCGGACCTTTCGACAGCAACGCTGCTGATCATGACGCTGTGCGTCGCGCTCGCGACCTTCCTCGGCGAAGCGGCCGGCATCGCGCTCTGGTACCGGGTCTCGCCGATGACGGTGCTGTCGACGGCGTTCGATTTCGAACTCGCGATCCGTCCGGGATGGTACGTGCTCGGCGCAGGTCTCGCCGTCTGCATTCTCGATTTCGTGCGGGCCCGCATGGAGCCGGCCCGCGCGCCAAGAGCGCCACGCGGAACCGCTCAGGCGTCCGGCGCCGGCGGCGTCTCGTTGGCCGAGCGCCAGCGCGCATAGCGCCACGGCAGATACCAGCGCGCCTGTTGCGGCGGCCTGGCGGGCACAAAGTCGAGACCGGAAGTTCCATAAGGATGGCAGCGGCACAGCCGGCCGAGTGTCATCCATCCGCCGGCCCAGAGGCCGTGGCGATGGAGCGCTTCGTCGCCGAATTCCGAACAGGTCGGCAGATGCCGGCAGTGAAATCCGATCAGCGGTGACAGGGTATAGCGATACGCGCGGATCAGTCCGCGCCCGGCCTGCCGTGGTGCGTTGCGGACACAGCGGCTGAGATTTGCGAGTTGCTGCGGAGCGGGAGATGTCATCGAATAGAAAGCCGAAACGTCTTTAAATAGGGACGGTGGAGGCCGTTTGCGACCGAGTTCCACGGCGATTCCCGCATGGGTCTTTTCGTTGCAGGGGCAACAGTTCCTCTGGACGCGAATCCCGCCGCTATATTAAAAAATACGTCGGGTGACGCACGTATCCTGCCGACTGGCGGGAACCGGCCGGTGATCTCTTGCAGTGCAGCTTTTGCAGTGCATGATCACGGCAACCGGGGGAGTTTCATGAAGCTGCGCCGGCTTGGTGCGGTCGCACTGGGAAGCCTTCTTTTGTCTTTCGCTGCGCCTGTCGCCGAAAGCGATCCGTCTCGTTCGTCGCCGATGCAGTTCAGCATGCGTCAGGACGCGGCCAATTGCGCGTCGCCGTGCAAGACATGGGTCGCCGCCACGGGAATGATCCGTGCCGACACTGCGCGCGAATTCGAGGCCTTTGCCGCCAAGCACAACATCCGCGGTGGAACCATTGTCCTGAATTCCGAGGGCGGTTCCGTGCATGGCGCGATTGCGCTCGGTCGCGCCATCCGCCGGCTCGAAATGACCACGACGGTCGGCCGAACCGTGCCCGTCAAGGGGGCCACCGATCCGCGGGTCGCGAACATTGTTCCGCGGGCCGACTGCGAGTCGATGTGCGCCTTCGTGCTGATCGCCGGCGCCAAGCGCATCGTGCCGCCCGAGGCGCGGGTGCGCGTCCACCAGATCTGGCTGGGCGACCGCCGGGACGATGCCGCGGCCGCGAAT
>JAEWHY010000611.1 GCA_023387555.1 Pseudomonadota bacterium | reverse complement strand
TGGGTGGGGCGGCGCGCGGCGCCGAGCGGGGGGCGGGGGCAACGAGCATCAGATGGCGCCCCCTCACCCGCCGCGCTGACGCGCGCCGACCTCTCCCCCAAGGGGAGAGGTGAAAGAGAAACGCCGTCCATCGCCGAAGTCGTCCTCACCCTCAACACCCTCGGAAAGGCGCAGCTTCCCGCACAGATCGCGCTCTGGCTCGATGCGCTGGACGAAACCGGGCGCTGGGCGCTGCTCAAGCTCGTGACCGGAGCGCTGCGCGTCGGCGTCTCGGCGCGGCTTGCCAAGACCGCGGCAGCGGCGCTCGGCGACAAGGACGTCACCGAGATCGAACTGATGTGGTCGGGTCTCGAGCCGCCCTACGAAAACCTGTTTGCGTGGCTCGAGGGCCGCGCCGAAAAGCCGGAGACATCGGACCCGGCGCCGTTCCGCCCCGCCATGCTGGCGCATGCGATCGAAGACAGCGACTTCGAGAAGCTCGATCCCGCCGACTTCATGGCCGAATGGAAATGGGACGGCATCCGCGTTCAGGCATCGGCCGGCGTCAATGCTCGCGGCGACCGCATCGTGCGGATGTATTCACGCACCGGCGAAGACATCTCCAAGAGCTTCCCCGATCTTCTGGAGTCGCTGAACTTCAACGGCTCGCTCGATGGTGAATTGCTGGTCCTGCGGGATCGGCGCGTGCAGAGCTTCAACGTCCTGCAGCAACGGCTGAACCGGAAGGCGGTGACACCGAAGCTGATCCAGGATTATCCCGCGCACCTGCGCGCCTATGACCTGCTGGTCGATGGCCAGGAGGATCTGCGCGAGCGCCCCTTCGAGGAACGGCGCAAGCGCCTGCAGGCCTTCATCGCTCGCCATGCGCATCAGCGACTCGATCTGTCACCGCTCGTGCCGTTCTCGTCCTGGGACCAGCTCGCCGCCGCACGCAGCGATCCGGCCTCTGCCGGAGCCGGAGCGGATGCGAATGCGGTCGAGGGCATCATGATCAAGCGGCGCGATGCGCCCTATGTCCCGGGCCGTCCGAGGGGCTTGTGGTGGAAGTGGAAGCGCGATCCGTTCACGGTTGATGCGGTGCTGATGTACGCGCAGCGCGGCAGCGGCAAGCGCTCGTCCTATTATTCCGATTATACCTTTGGTGTCTGGACCGAGGTCGATGGCACGGAAACGCTGGTGCCGGTCGGCAAGGCGTATTTCGGCTTCACCGACGAGGAAATGATCAGGATCGATCGCTTCGTGCGAAATAACACCGTCGAGCGGTTCGGACCGGTGCGGGCGGTGAAATTCGGCGCGGACGAAGGTCTTGTCCTCGAAGTCGCATTCGAGGGGCTCCAGCGCTCCACCCGCCACAAGTCCGGCCTCGCCATGCGCTTTCCGCGCATCGCGCGGTTGCGCTGGGACAAGCCTCCGCGGGAGGCCGACCGCCTGGAAACGCTGGAAAAGATGGCGGAAGCCATTGAACTGGGGCGCGGCAACCCGAACGGCAGCTTGCAAGGCACCGCCCGGTAATTAAATGATCGCGGGTGTCCGGCCACGCGCCGGAATGGAGGGGTTTATGTCGACCAACGATCCGCGGGCCTCGATCGAGACGTCCCGGCCTGCGAACAGCGATACCGTCACGCGCTTCCTCGGCGGCTCGCCGCTGGCGGTCGCCGGTCGGCTGATCCTTCTGTCGATCCTGGTCGGCTTCGTGATGGTGACGTTCGGCCTCGACCCCTACAACATCCTCCGCAGCATCCAGCACCTGTTCGAGGCGGTCTGGAACCTCGGCTTCGATGCGATCAACTGGCTGTGGCGCTACTTCCTGCTGGGCGCGGTGATCGTCATCCCGGTCTGGCTGATCATGCGGCTGATGAACGCCCCCAAGGGGCGGTAGCTCTTTTCAAACGCATTTGCTCCGTTCGTCCCCGCGAAAGCGGGGACCCCGAGTTATGCATTCTGGATTCCCGCTTTCGCGGGAATGAACGGTGTATGTTGCGGCGGCTGTAGGCTTACACCGGCCAGGGCCGCGCCGTAATGTCCGCGGCATCGACGCCGACCAGCTCGGCGAGCGGTTTGGTTTTTGCCTGGGTCAGCAGCGAACGCTTGATGTCATGCACCAGCCCGATCCCGTGAAAAACCAGCGCGCTGTAAAGCTGTAGCAGTGATGCGCCGGCGCGCAGCTTGGCGATCGCCGCCTCACCCGAATCGATGCCGCCGACACCGATGATCGGCATGGCGCCTTCCAGGCGAACGTAGGTCTCGGCCAGCATGCGCGTTGCCAGGGCAAACAGCGGCTTGCCGGATAGACCGCCCTGCTCGACCGCCTTCTCCCGCTCGCGCAGGCTCGGCGGCCGCAGCACCGTGGTGTTGCCGACGACCATGCCGTCCACCTTGCGGCGGCGCGCGATGCCGACAATGTCGTCCAGATCGGCGAGCGTCAGGTCGGGTGCGATCTTGAGGAGCAGGGGAACCGGCCGCCCTTTTGCACCGACGCGGTCGCGGACCTCGATCGTGCGCGCCAGCAGATCATCGAGGCTCTTGGCCTCCTGCAGATTGCGCAGGCCGGGGGTGTTCGGCGACGACACATTAATCGTGATGTAGGACACCACCGACGCGAAGGTTTCGACCATCTGGACATAGTCCGCAGTCCGGTCCGGGCTCTCCTTGTTGGGCCCGAGATTGATGCCGACGATGCCGCCCCGATTGGCCCGCGCCGCGAGCCGGTGCAGCACCGCCGCCGCGCCTTCGGAATTCAGGCCGAACCGGTTGATCACCCCGCCGTCCGCATCCAGCCGGAACAGGCGCGGCCGCGGATTGCCCGGTTGCGGCCGCGGCGTGACGCCACCCACCTC
>JAEWHY010000479.1 GCA_023387555.1 Pseudomonadota bacterium | reverse complement strand
GCCTCTGTCAAAAAACAGCCGTCACCAACACGCCGGGACTGGGTTCAGTTCCGGTTGCCGGAATAGCTTTGCAGCGCGCGGACTTCGAGATCCCCCTCAAGGAAGGCTTTAATTCCTCGCGCCGCCGCGACGGCTCCCGAAAGAGTGGTGTAGTACGGGACTTTATGCAAGAGGGCTGCGGTCCGCAGCGACCTGGAGTCCGCCAGGGCCTGGGCACCCTCGGTGGTATTGAAGACCAGTTGGACGTCGCCGTTCTTGATGGCGTCCACGATATGCGGCCGGCCTTCCAGAACCTTGTTGATCTTGACCGAAGGCACCCCGTGCTCGTCGAGATAGCGCTTGGTGCCCGAGGTGGCGATGATCCGGAAGCCCAGCCCCACCAGAGTGCGGAGCGCTTCCAGGATGCGCGGCTTGTCCGAATCGCGAACCGAAACGAACACCGTCCCCGACCGCGGCACCCGGGTGCCGCTGCCGATCTGGGATTTCGCGAAAGCGGTCTCGAAGCTCCGCGCGATACCCATCACCTCGCCGGTCGACTTCATTTCCGGGCCGAGCACGGTATCCACGCCCGGGAAACGGGCAAACGGGAAGACCGCTTCCTTGACGCCGATATGGTCGAATTTCGCGGGCTTCAGATTGAAGCTCGCAAGGCTTTCGCCGGCCATGACGCGGGCCGCGATCTTGGCGACCGGCAGGCCGATCACCTTGGCGACGAACGGCACCGTACGCGAGGCGCGCGGATTGACCTCCAGCACGTAGATCTGGCCGTCCTTGATGGCGTATTGCACGTTCATCAGGCCGCCGACCTTGAGGGCGAGGGCGAGGGCGCGGGTCTGCCGCTCCAGTTCCTCGATCAGGTCGCCGTCCAGCGAATGCGGCGGCAGCGCACAGGCCGAGTCGCCGGAATGCACGCCGGCCTCCTCGATGTGCTCCATGATCCCGGCGATGAACGTATCCTTGCCGTCGGCGAGGCAGTCGACGTCGACCTCGGTCGCGTCCGACAGATAGCGATCGAGCAGCAGCGGGCGCTTGGCCGAAACCACCAGTTCGGACGGCCGGTCGAGATCGCCGATCAGCCGCGCGAGGTACCGGTCGAGCTGATGCACGTCGTGCACGATTTCCATCGCGCGTCCGCCCAGCACATAGGACGGCCGGATCACGATCGGGAAGCCGATCTCTCCGGCGATCCGGCGCGCCTCTTCCGGCGAGGTGGCGATCGCATTGTCCGGCTGCTTGAGGCCGAGCTGGTCGAGCAGCTTCTTGAAGCGGTCGCGGTCCTCGGCCAGGTCGATCATGTCCGGCGAGGTGCCGAGGATCGGCACATGCGCCTTCTCCAGCGACTCGGCGAGCTTGAGCGGCGTCTGTCCGCCGAACTGCACGATCACGCCATGCAGCGTGCCGCGCGAGCGCTCGATGTCGATGATCTCCAGGACGTCTTCGGCGGTCAGCGGCTCGAAATACAGGCGATCGGAGGTGTCGTAGTCGGTCGACACGGTCTCCGGATTGCAGTTGACCATGATGGTCTCGTAGCCGGCATCCTTCAGCGCGAAGCAGGCATGGCAGCAGCAATAGTCGAACTCGATGCCTTGCCCGATGCGGTTCGGCCCGCCGCCGAGGATCACCACCTTCTTGCGGTCGGAGGGTGCAGCCTCGTTCGAGGCGGCGCCGGCAAACGGGGCCTCGTAGGTCGAATACATATAGGCGGTGGGCGAGGCGAATTCGGCGGCGCAGGTGTCGATGCGCTTGAACACCGGCCGCACGCCCAGTTCATGCCGCTTCGCCGTCACGTCGGCGGCGGTCTGCCCGGTCAGCTTGCCGAGCCGGGCGTCGGAGAAGCCCATCGCCTTCAGCCGGCGCAAGGCGCCCGGCGTTGCCGGCAGGCCCTTCGCCTGGATCGCCGCTTCGGTGTCGACGATGCTGCGGATCTGCTCCAGGAACCACGGATCGATCTTGCAGCTCTCGTGGATCTGCGTGTCGTCGAGGCCAAGGCGCATCGCCTGCGCGACCTTCAGCAGGCGATCGGGAGTCGGCGTGCCAAGCGCGGCGCGGATGGCGTTCTTGTCGTCGCCCTCGCCAAGGCCTTCGATCGCGATATCGTCGAGGCCGGTCAGCCCGGTCTCGAGCGAACGCAGCGCTTTCTGCAGGCTTTCCTGGAAGCTGCGGCCGATCGCCATCGCTTCGCCGACCGACTTCATCGAGGTGGTCAGCACGTTGGACGCGCCGGGGAATTTCTCGAAAGCGAAGCGCGGGATCTTGGTGACGACGTAATCGATGGTCGGCTCGAACGAGGCCGGGGTCGCGCCACCGGTGATGTCGTTGGCAATCTCGTCGAGCGTGTAGCCGACCGCGAGCTTGGCCGCGACCTTGGCGATCGGGAAGCCCGTGGCCTTGGACGCCAGCGCCGAGGAGCGCGACACTCGCGGGTTCATCTCGATCACGACCAGGCGGCCATCGGCCGGATTGACGGCGAACTGCACGTTCGAGCCGCCGGTCTCGACCCCGATCTCGCGCAGCACCGCCAGCGAGGCGTAGCGCATGATCTGGTATTCCTTGTCCGTCAGCGTCAGCGCCGGCGCGACCGTGATCGAGTCGCCGGTATGCACGCCCATCGGATCGACGTTCTCGATCGAGCAGACGATGATGCAATTGTCCGCTTTGTCGCGGACGACCTCCATCTCGTATTCCTTCCAGCCGAGCACCGATTCCTCGATCAGCACTTCGGTGGTCGGCGAGGCGTCGAGCCCGCTCTCGATGATGTTGAGGAATTCCTCGCGGGTATAGGCGATGCCGCCGCCGGTGCCGGCCAGCGTGAAGGACGGCCGGATGATCGCCGGCAGGCCGATCACCGACAGCGCTTCCAGCGCCTCGATCAGCCCGCGCTCGATGTATTTCTTCTTGCGCTCGCCGTCGCCGGCGGCCCAGCTACTTTCGAAGGCAGCGATTGCCTTGAGCTCGTCGTCGGCGGGAAGCTTCTTCGCCTTGATCGCGGCGATCTCGGCGGTGTGCTTCTCGCGGTCGGCCTGTTTCATCGTCGAGGCATTGGCGAGCGCCGAGCGCGGCGTCTCAAGCCCGATCTTTTTCATCGCCTCGCGGAACAGCTCGCGGTCTTCGGCCTTGTCGATGGCTTCGGCTGTGGCGCCGATCATCTGCACGCCGAACTTGTCGAGCACGCCCATCCGCTTCAACGAGAGCGCGCAGTTCAGCGCGGTCTGGCCGCCCATGGTGGGAAGCAGCGCGTCAGGCCGCTCCTTCTCGATGATGCGGGCGACGATCTCCGGGGTGATCGGCTCGATATAGGTGGCGTCGGCCAGTTCCGGGTCGGTCATGATCGTCGCCGGATTGGAATTGACCAGGACGATCCGGAAACCCTCTTCCCTCAGCGCCTTGCAGGCCTGGGTGCCGGAATAGTCGAACTCGCAGGCCTGTCCGATGACAATGGGACCTGCGCCAATGATCAGGATCGATTTGATGTCGGTTCGTTTCGGCATAGGCTCCGCTGGCACCCGCACGCGCGGGGCTTCACGCACACAAAAAAAGGGCGCGCTTTGCGCGCGTCCTTATGGCCCTACGGCGAGGCATATGGGCCCCGCGCGGCCCGGTGTCTAGACCAGAATCGGGTGTGGGGGAAGTCACGTAGGCCGGTTATAGGCAACTTTGCGGCCAGCATTGCGTTGGCGGCATGCCTGATTCCCTGCCGGATACCTCTATGGCCACTCACAAGTCATTGGCGGAAAAGCCCTCCAGTCTCCCGGTCTGGATCGGGGCGCTGGCGGTCGGCACCGCGCTCGGGATGGTGGCGCGGTCGCGGCGGCCGGAGCCTGCGTATGCCGTCGCGCATGGTGCGGCGGGCCGTTCCGGTGCCGCGGACCAGGACGGCGCGTCCGGCGAGGCTCGCTCGGGCAGCGAGGCCGCCGCGCATCAGGCGCGGGCGGCGGAGGCGGGCCGCGGCCGCGACGCGACGTCGCCGGCCGAAATTCCGGTCGCCGGCTGGCGGGACATCGCATGGCGGGTCTACGAGCAGGTCCAGAGCGACCGGCTGCTGGCGGTCGCCGCGGGCGTCGTGTTCTACGGACTGCTCGCGCTGTTTCCGGCGATCACGGCGCTGGTGTCCTTTTATGCGCTGTTCGCCGATCCGACGACCATCGCCCAGCACCTCGCCTTTATCGGATCGCTGATGCCGGCCGGCGCCTTCGGCATCGTGGAGGAACAGGTCACCCGTATCGCGCAGGGCAGCGGCGGCGGGCTGAGCACCGCTTTCGCGCTTGGCTTGCTGGTGGCGATCTGGAGCGCCAATGCCGGGATGAAAGCCATGATCGACGCGCTCAACGTCGCTTATGGCGAAACCGAGCAGCGCGGCTTCATCCGGCTGAACCTGCTGTCGCTGACGATGACGATCGGCGGGCTCGTTTTCCTCCTGCTGGCGATCGGCACCGTGATCGTGCTGCCGCTGGTGTTCTCATGGCTCGGATTGCAGGACTTCGGCGCATGGGCGCTGGCGATGCTGCGCTGGCCGGCGCTCATGATCGTGATCGCGCTGGGCCTCGCCGTGCTCTATCGCTTCGGTCCGAGCCGCCGCGCCGCGCAATGGCGCTGGTTCAGTGTCGGCGCGGTGGTGGCAACGCTCTTGTGGATCGCCGGTTCGCTGCTGTTCTCCTGGTATCTCTCGAACTTCGCCAATTACAACGCGACCTATGGTTCGCTCGGCGCCGGCATCGGCCTGATGATGTGGCTGTGGCTGACAGTGATCGCGATTCTGCTCGGTGCCGAGATCAACGCCGAGATCGAGCACCAGACCGCCAAGGACAGCACGGTGGGTCCCGAGAAGCCGCTGGGTTCGCGCGGCGCGGCGATGGCGGACAGCGTGGGCGCGGCGACGTAACAATCGGCCGACGAATTGTCAGACCAACGGGGGAACACATCATGACGCAGCGACAAGCCGTATTTCCGCCGGGGCGGAGGGCTTTGTACGACAAGCACCGCT